>JAGBZX010000001.1 GCA_017628025.1 Kiritimatiellia bacterium
CGCCTGAGCCCTCTGCTATGATAAAAGAGTTAGTGACAGTATCTGCAACTGCACATCTGATTGCAAATAATGCGATGAGTAAGACTATCCTTTTAATTTGCATATTAGCATTTTACCACAATTTGAACAACAAAGCAATTCATATAATGGTAACTGCTGTAGAGTGTTGTCAGGTGAGAAAGAAGGTTTAGAGTTTATAATTTGAAAGTTTAGGAAAATGCGAAATGTGCGTAATTTTAGTTGGTTTCTATGTTGATTTATTCAGGGAGCTTTTCTATTCTGAGTTAAAATGAGAATTATGTGCGGAAATTTCTCTTACTAATCATGCTTTCGCTTACTGGGAGATTTGGAGTTTAGGAGATTCGGAGAAACTTGAGAAAAATCAAACATACTTCTCAAAAAACAACAACTTATCAGAAATATAAGAATTTTATGCGGAAAAATCTAAATACAACTGGTATTGATAATTGGTACTGGCAACACTATCACACTGGCAACATTGGTAACAATTTTAAATTGAAAACTTCGTGTGGGTTATTTTACTTCTCGTTCAAAGTCGCGCCCTTCATACTTTGCAGGAGGGACATATCCGTGTTGTGAACCCTGCACCCAGACTATCTTTTTGGGGCAATTAAGGCTGTTCCACAAAATTGCTAAACCAGCCGGTGGACATACATAATCACCAAGACCAGCACGCGGTATTACGACCTTACAACTTTTCGGGATGCGCTTTGCGAAAAATGTCGCGTCATAGTACCCTAAAGCTTTCACCCAGTCAATATACCAACCACACGTTGCAATTTTACGCGCCTTCCTTTCATTGTTGCGACTTATCTCGCAGCACCACGTAACGCCACTCTCTGCAAGTGTAACACCTTCGCCACATGCTGCTCCCCATATCGCTTGCAACCCTCCCTGGCTACTACCAGCAGCAATCAAATCTCGCCCATTCCAACCCCTCAGAGTCTTTAAATACTGAAGAGCACGCTTTACGCGAAGCACCATTCCGTTAAAGTATGCCGATTCTGGATCTGCGTTTTGCTTTGGGTCAAATCCATATGTATGATTATTTGAGCGAATTTCCCACAACAGCGCCTTCGTATCAGCATCTGTCGCGCCAAATTCCTTTAGCTTTAATCCGTGCGCATTTATATTCAAGCGGATTTCCTCATCTGGCAAAAAACCTGCATGTTTATGCACACATTCATCTGCCGAATAACCATGCAGTAATAACCTGCAGGGGAAAGTCTTACCTTCATCTACTGCCTTAGGAACTGAAAGATACCCTGTAACTGGTCTGACACCAGCGCAATCAATACGCACAGCATAATAGCGAACTTTATCATTGATGCTAGGTATTTCAATAAGAACCTCTCTAAATGGCACATTGTCTAAACGCTTAAACTGCTTCGCCCAAAATTCATCAAAATCCTCTGGCTCTCCTTTGGCTGTTAAAGTATCAATCTCTACGCCAGCTCCACCATCAAAGAAAATATAATTGCTCTTACGTTCGAACCTATTTCTCGCGCGCTGCCCCTCCGGTGTCGTGTCATCGCCCTGAAATTTCCTTTTATAGCGTTCGCCTTTTTTATCTTGCACATATGCCTCTATCCGCACAAAGCCTGGTTTGTCCAAACTAGTTGTATAAACAAACGGCTCTTTTGTAAGCGGCACTACTCCAGTAACAAATGGCGTGCCAATATCATCGGTACGCTTCCACTTAATAAAATACTCTCCTTCTGGTATTTGGCCATCCACATCCATAAGCTCTAGCGTGAATGTCATCTTCTCGCCTGGCTTATAAAAAAGTGGGTTTTTATCTGTAGTGCCTTTTATCCACGCATTATCAAGTGGACCAGAAAATAAAGAAAAAGTTGTCGCTAATACACTAAGCAATATCGCTAGTTTCATATTACCCTCCCCCACTTTCGTTTTAAAGATTACTTGTCTTTGCAGCTTTCTCTCGGGCAGAAGCTACACGCTCAGCAAGCTTTTGAGCCTCTTCTTGATTAGGCGCCTGTCTAAAGCAATTATAATTCAGAACCCAGCATGATGGGTTGCGCCTAATAATTCGCTCTAGCCCTGTTAAACAGCGTTGGGTAGTTCGCCAAATATCACGAGCCTCAGAAGGCTCAATAAAATCAACAAATTCACAGCGATATCGGCCATCCTTAAGAGGACGCGACCACGCCACAACTACTGGCACTTTAGCTTTTGCCGCAAAAAACGCTGGAGCAGAAGACACGGGATGTGGGCGGCCAAAAAACTCTACCCACATACCTCCATCTGATGGCGAAACTACTTGATCTACCAACAACCCAAGCGACATCCCTGAGCGCATTCCCGCCATAAGCGACTTAAATGCGCCATTAGCAGGAACTATTTCCTGACCAATTGATCTACGCGACCACATCAAAAGTCGCGTCATACCATTTGTGCCGATATTTTTGGCAACTGACATCATGCTATGCCCATGAAGAAATGCTAACTGCGAAAGTATCTCCCAGCATCCTATATGCCCAGAGACTGTCACTAACGGTTTATAATTAGCTAAAATTTCCATGCATTTTTTATCTACTTCCCCAGCTATTGCTACGCGGCGCTTTGCATTAAACGATGTCCAAAAAGCATGAGCCACCGTTCGTGCCATATTACGATAACTACGGCGCACAATTAATTCTGCACGGCGATCAGGCGGCAACCTACCCCCGCAAACAATCGCCAAGTTTTTATAAGCATGAGCTTTGCCGCGAGTATCAAATTTGTACATTACAAACGAAATAAAATCTGCTAGTTTAAGCATCATGAAGCGCGGCAGAATTGCAAAAAGAACTAAAGCTAGCGCAATACCAACCCATTCAAATGGAATACGAATAACGCGCTTAACTCGCTTAATAGTCCGCTGGAATTTCATTTGCTAGCTAATTCTCTATAAACATCTAACGAACTTGACACCATCCGCTCAAAAGAAAATTTTTCTAATGCCGCTGCACGCAAATCTCCAAAGTCGGAATGTGCTACATATCTAATGGCATTACCAAAGGCAATAGCTCTTTCTTCTGGCGTGTCGTTTTTTTGCCACGCAACTAGCGCACCATTTACGCCGTCTTGCACGATATCAAGAGCTCCGCCAAACGCTGTTGCCACAACTGGTTTATTCATTGCTAGAGCCTCTGCCATTGATCGACCAAATGCTTCAGGCTTTTGCCAATTAGCACTTACTACAACATCTGCCAGCGAAAGACACTCTGCAACCTTACTTTGAGCACCAGCGAAAACAACGCTATCAGTCACACCCAACTCTGCCGCCAGTTGATGAAGCGAGTCTTCGTATTTTTTGCGTAACGCTTCTGCCTCACCTACTATAACAAGTTTGTAGTTAGGCGTACTTCTGCGGGCGTTAGCATGAGTCTGACGCAAATACTTAATAGCTCTAATAAGCACATCATAGCCCTTAAGCTGTGTTATACGCCCTAACCCCATCACGACTCGGTGACCCTCAAGCCCCCATTCTTCGCGCTTTTCTTCAATAAAATCCTTATCGAGATTTTCGATATTAAATTTTTCTTTGTCGATGGCTCTTGGGATTATTCGAAGCTTTTCGTCTTTAATGGCATATGCTGCTTTCAAATAATCCGCGATATACTTTGAAGGCGTAACCGTAAGGTCGCCAGCTGTCATTATGCGAGAATAGCGCGATATTGAGTTAGCACCATGAGCAAATGTTATCCATTTTATACCCAGTGTCTTATTTGCTTGTAAAAAGAGCCATGCTGGCACGCGTGAATGCACGCACACAACATCAGGGGCTTCTTTTTTGAGAACTTCTTTTAGAATAGCCGCGCGACGAAAGAAGGTAAAAGGGTTTTTGCTTTTAACATCAACTCTAATATGTCTACCACCAGCCAATGTGATTTGATCTACGAGGCGACCACCAGCCGATACAACGACATTTTCCCATCCCTCGGATGAGATAGCGCGATTCATTTCAACCACACCGCGCTCAACCCCGCCTTGATCTAGCGCGGGCAGTATCTGCAAAGTCTTCACGTGTATTAATGTGCCGGGAGCGGGACTCGAACCCGCACGCCAAAAACCTGGCAAGGGATTTTAAGTCCCTGGTGTCTGCCATTCCACCATCCCGGCGATTAGGGAGTATTATATCAAAATAATTAAAAAAAGTGAATATGCGTAATTTCTCCAATCTAGGTAACTGACTAGATAGAGGCTTTATGTAAAGATTCTATTTGCAGGATTAAATAACTGTTATGGGCGCTTCTTTGAGCGCGGCATCTTTTTGAATGCATCAAACCAGCGACATGGGCGAGTAATCTCTATTCTGTTTGTCTGCCAATTACCGCAAATTATCCCTGGGAAACGCTCGCCAGGAACCTTTGTCTCTCGCCAAATCGGTGAGCCATCTACAGCACAATCAGAAGCATAGTTACTAGCCTTAACATTCTCTTCAAGATTAAATTTCGCAATTGAAGGGAAATATGCGTCAAATTTAATTTTCATCGCCGCTAAATCATTATTCTTACGCTGAGCATATTTTTCAAAAAATATTTTCCATTTCGCTTCATCCCACCTTGCAGAACCGAAAGGACGGATGCAATCAATAAACTTACAGTAGCTAACATAGTTTCCAAATCCACCGTGAGAGAAAACCGTGCCAAAATTGCTCCGACCCGGGAAACCGCATTTAACAAAGAGATTGCTAAAAACAACATTCCCGCAATCTCCATCATCAAAATATACTCCAGCATTACCATGCCTGAATTCTGTTCCAGTATCAATAAAAACATTATTCTTTAATACATTGCCGCGGTCTGTAGCGTTGCGCCCTTGGTAAAAAGCACCATTATCATCAACTACTGTGCAGATATTGGAAATCCAACAACTCTCTAGTGCTAAATTACAACCTCTAAAATAAATGCCTATATCTGGAATATTATATATTTTACAATTTCTAATTGCATTTCCTACTCCCTGAAGCCTTATGGCATTCCCAGTTTTGGCAATCCCCTGCGATGTATTTCTTATTACAGACGAGATAACTTCATTGTTGCCATTTTTCAAAACAGTTTTATCTCCACCATCAATTACCGCGGCAGCAAAACCAAAGTTTTCAAAAACGCAATTATCAATAACGCAATCCTGACAACTCTTGTCGATATCTACTCCTTCTCGCATCATGTTTCTAAAGACGCAATTTTTGAAAACAACATTTTCGCAATTTGTCAGAATGACGCCTTTTGTTGGACTCTCCTCAAATACTATATTTCTAAATTCCACATCTTTTAGCCCATCACATACATAAAGGGCATTAGTGCCTGCTGCAATGGAAATGCGCGTGTCTTTTGAAAACTCCAATGGCGGAAGAAAATATAGTTTCTTCGTCTTGCGATTTATCGCATACTCATATGGCTGATCTATCTCTTCAATCAAATTATAAACGCGCCATCTGCGATCTTTCGAATTGCCATTTATTATTCCAAACGATGTTGGATGAGTCAAAGTAATAATCTTTTTCTCTGTATCTATGCTGTCAAGTCTAACCACAGAATCATGCCAGTCATAAGCCCAAAAACCATTTACTAAAACTTCTTCTGCTTTAACCCACCGTGAAGGTCTATCGCCAGAATAATAGAACGACGGTTTGCTGATTTCTTCAACAACAGCATTAGTCGATAAGTTGACTAATGCTATTGGCCTATATTTGCCTGGGTTGTCAAAACCTGCAATGATAGCCCAGTCGTCATTAGGCCATGTTGAGAGCTTCATTGGCTCAGAATTTACATAGAGACGGGGAACTAGGCTATTCCAGTTAATCTTCCTAGGAGGAGAAAGAAGACTAAACTCATTAGTAGGCGCGCACCAATACGACAAATCTATATGCGAAAGATCTAACTCCAAAATCCTAGAAGCAACCTCAGGGCATAATCTTTCTTTTATGCTCTTATCTTCTACTTTCTTTGCTTGACTAAAATCAAGTGTTATAGAACCATTAATAATCGCCTTGCCATTAATTGTTTCTTGTATGCGCCTACGGGCAGAAAGAATATCTTTTTTACAACCGCGAGGAAAGATATCAAGACAATTTGTGCGCTGCCTCCAACCATCTCGTAAATCTTTGCCTATTAAGTAGCATGCCCATGTTCCATTAAATTTGCGAACTTCTCCAGGCTTTAAAAAATCGCCTTTTTTCATTGGAGAAAAACTAGTTAGAGCATCACCTGTATGCGTAAGATTCTCTACTGAACCATAATCAATCTTCTTAAGTGTAGAAGCCGATGACACAACTCCCATAAACCGCCCGTCTTCGGCAAGGCGAACCGCGCGCTGCGCTTTACCCGTCAGCGCTTCTGATTCATCAGGCAAGTCAGGAGAAGAAAATGGCGAGATTTGATGAAACTCTAGCTCCGTTACTGTAAGAGGGGTATCTGTAATATTTTTTATGTATTTTAATTCTACCGAAATTGCATTTTCAAATTTACCTATTTCATATCCACACTCAATCTCACGAGTAGAAATTACAACAGTTGTCTTATCGCCGGAATCTAATACTTTCTGAACTCTTGCACCAGTACTTGAACAAAGTGTAGCGTCCTTATTTTCAAGTTTATATGATATTGCAATTTTACCAAACTCATCTCGCCCAAATTTGATATTATCCACTAAAAACTCTGAACCTTTTAAGATGCTATACTGATTAAGACTCTCGCGAGTCAAAGGCTTAAATGAGGAGGGCTTGAGAAACTGTTGTAAATCTACAACCTTAAAAGTTGCAAATCCATTTTGACAAATAAGCACAGCAAGCAGAAACGAAAATAATACTTTCAACATTAACACCTCCGAACATTTTTCAAATAGGCCCCACGCGTCACCACGTAGGACCTATCAAACCGCGCCTTAGAAAACATCTTACTTGCCGGCGCCAAACATCGTCTTATCGAAGTTAAAGAAAACGAATACTGGCAAGAAACCACCTTCGTTAAAGCAAACAAGGCCAAACTGAAGAGCTGCCTTGCGAGCCTTTGTTATAAACCCTGCTTGAGCTCCATTAGCTAGAGTATCAACTTCAGAGTAGCCTATTGCCACCTGAGCACCCTTTTTGACTTCTTTGGCCTTGTTTGCGCAAAGGCTGACTTGTGCTCCAACTACTGATTTATTTGCAGAGGCAATACCAAGCGCACAACCGGTAATGTCCTTGCTACCATTCTTAAACCACCAGTCCCATGTGCAATCAGCACTAGCAGTTGACGCAAAGGCTACGAGAGCAATTGCTACGAGTAACTTTTTCATTTGTTTTTCCTTTCTTTTGTTTAATTAAATTTTACTCAAAATCTGCTGTAACTGAGATACAGTCACACCAGAAAGCATCAATCGTTTTGTTTTTGAAGTTTCACCTGATTTAAAAGCGACTCTTGATTTCGCCAATCCCAAAGCATCAGCAACAACCTCTATTATTTCTTTGTTTGCCCGTCCATCAACAGGCGCGCTTTTAACTCGCACTTTTACCGCGTCAGCGATTACTGAATCAAGACCGGGACGAGATGAACGCGGTTGGGCGCGCACATTTAAAATCACCCCACCATCTACTTCTGTAAAAACACTCACTTAAGCATCTCCAAAAATTCCTGCGGTGGCAATATTGGTCTAAAAGTCTGAGTCGAAACAAAGCAATGTATCGTAAAGCCTTTTGCCAAAACAGCCTCTTCACCAGAGCGACGAACTTCACATGCGATTTCTAATCGCACGCCGCGGCACTCCTTAACGTAGGCTGTAACTTCAAGCAAATCATCGTATCTTGCAGGAGACTTATAATCAACTTCAGCGTGAACTACTGGCAACATCCAGCCGCTAGCCTCGCACTCTTTGTATGTCCAGCCAAGCGAACGCATAAGCTCATTTCGTGCACGCTCAAATAAAGTCAAATAATTACCATAATATACAACACCCATTTGATCAGTGTCAGCATATGGGACTCTGTACTTAAATACATTACTTATTCGTTTTTCTAATTGTTCGCTCATGAAAGAGATTCCTCTGAACTTCTAATAAACTCTGTTGCTAAAGTCAAACCGTCTATCGTATCAAAGCCACCGACTGCTTCACCTAACTCATTGCGTGAAATAGTATACGATTCTTGTTCTCTCTGGTGCGTAAAGATAAGCTCAAACCCACCAGGGTAATTCATTAGCATAACAATAGTTTTCGGTAAATCACCCCATGGCGGAAGATCTATGCTTTTAGCATCAAAAGAATACTTCAATGTGGTTCCTACTCCAAGCGTTGATTCTAGCGTGACAAAACCTCCACAGGCATCACATATTTGTTTTAGTATCGGTAGCCCCAGTCCAACTTTGCGCGCATCATGCTTACCTGGCTCAGTATAAAAAGGATCAAATGCGCGCTTTAAAATCGCCTCATCCATCCCTTTGCCATTATCAGCAATTGAAACTGAAATTTTTCCAAGAGCCTCTGTTATTTCTACAGATACTTCAGTTGCGCCAGCCTCTATTGAGTTTTGCACTGTATCTGCTAATACATCACATATCGTTGCGTGCATTACAATTAAACCCTAGAAAAATGTTCTACGAAAAATGGCGTAACATCCACAAGCGAAGTTACACGCGTGCGGAAGTTTTTACCATTAGGCCCAGAAACGATAAACGGCACCTTATTAAGCGTATGAGAACGCCCTGACATGCATTCAATATTTCCGTGATCTGCTGTTATGACTACTGTAATACCAGATGTTTCAGCGTATCGGCAAACAGCACCGAGAAATCTATCGTATATTCTCAACACAGCACAAGCGCGGGCGTAATCTAATGAATGACCCGATACATCCGTCTGAAAGAATTCAAAAAAGGTAAAGTCATTTTCGCGAGCTATTGAAACGAGATGCTCCGCAGCTTTCTGTGGCGAAACAATTGGAATATCAGGATAATGATCTTGAATAGTCTCTCGTGTAATATCCTGAACTACTGCACAATTGTCATAAAGATCATCGATTGTCCTTATTACATTGGGCATAGTTAGTGACATAACCGTGGTAACAGATTTAAAGCGCTGAAGCCTTAACTCGTCTGGAGTATCAACAAGAAAAGCATTTGCAAAAGCGACGCTATGCCCCATACGCTCCAACATTAAAAACAGATTATCTTTTTCGATTATTTCTCTCAAAGCGGGGCCAGGGAAACCTTCACAATGCCTACCCATACGCTCAGCACAATTGATACCCGTAAAAATTGTCGCCTGCCCGGTTGCAGATTGGGGGATGCCGTCAACACCTAACCTAGCATCTATTGCAACGGAATTCCTCTGTATCAAACGACACAACACAGGACACACCTCGGGATTTACCGGGTTATCTGGAGCTGGGTCGCTTATGCCGACGCCATCGATAAAGAGGAATAAAAACTTCATATTTCAAAGTATTATAACTTATGAGTTCTCTACTTGTCAATCATTACTTTCCTCTGCCGCGAGTAGCATACTTAATCAACAAATCAAGCGCTTTTCTATCTAGCTTATGACCGCGGTAATCTTCAAATTCACAATCTGTTCTAAAATTATCCATAATACCAAATTGTCCATCTATATTCCACAATGCCCAACCCCATGAATGCCTTTCAAACATCTTTAAGGCATCTTCAAGCCAAGCTAAAAATGTTTTATGCGGCACTGTAGGCTGATAACAGCCAAATTCACCAACAAAAAGAAATGTCTTATCTTCAATAGCTTTATACCAAGACTTCGCAAATTTATTCTCCAACCATTCTACACCGTTTGTACATCCAACCGGTGGCCATGGAGGACACGGCTCTAAAGTATTTTTCTTAAACACTTTGTAATGCGTAACGCTATTAGGAGTATAACAATGAATCGATTCCCCAGAGGCTGGATCGAACGGATGAAGCTCCATAACAGGCTTATTCCCCCATTCCCACCCATCTGACATAACAAAGCGATTTGGATCTATCGCGCGGATAGCGTGAAGCGCAGCACGAGCAACCACTGCATAGTTCGAAGGTGTCGCACCATAAAAATCAATAGGCGCTGGTTCATTTAAAAGATCAAACGAAAGCTCCTCATTTGGTATTCCTTTATATCTTCCAGCTAATATTGCCCATAAATTAGTAAAGGCAATTAACGGCTCTTTATCACGGAAAAGCGACATCTTCTCCTCTGGCGGATTACAACAATAACCAGGAGCACGATGAAAATTTATTTGAACATGAATACCATATTCCTTACCATACTTTACAGCATCATCTAACTTTCTTAACTCCGATTCGTTAACCTTCAGCCAATCTTCATCATTAACAAAAAAGCGATAATCTAATGGGAGCCTAGCAAAGTTAAACCCCCACTCGTGCATCCAAAGAAAACGATCTAATGGGAAATATCCAAAAACTCTCTTACTACCTGCCTCTAGTCTTGTCTTACAAAACATCCCCAAAAGATTAAACCCATACCACTTCTCTTTAGGGCGCCAAACATTAGTTTTAAATTGAATATCCTTCGAAGCGCTCTCAGATTCTACCCCGAGAGCAAAAAATGCAATCACAACAAAGAATAGAAAAAAATATTTTTTCATGCTTTTGCGTCATTATTTTCTTCAGCAACAATTCCAGATGATAAATATCTCTCGCCTGTATCTGGCAATATAGTTACGATTGTCTTGCCTTTATTTTCTGGATTCTCCGAAAGACTAAGCGCCGCTGCGAGCGCCGCGCCAGACGAGATACCTGCAAAAATTCCTTCTCTTGAAGCCAAACTCCGCGCTGTCAACAAGGCTCTTTCGTATGAAACCTTAATAACGCCATCCATTAAAGAAACATCCATTGTCTTTGGTATAAACCCAGCTCCTATTCCTTGGATTTTATGAAGACCTGGCTGTCTGCCTGATAAAACAGCTGACTCTTCCGGCTCGACAGCATAGAGCTTTATATTAGGATTTTGCTCTTTTAAATATTTGCCCGTACCACTAAATGTGCCACCTGTGCCAACTGCTGCGACAAAAATATCTACTTTGCCTGATACCCCCGACCAAATTTCAGGTCCTGTAGTTAGATAATGACTTTCTGGGTTAGCCGGATTTTCAAATTGCTGCAAAACTACAGATCCTTCAATTGACCTATTTAATTCATTAGCCTTGTCTATCGACCCTTTCATACCTTTTGATGATTCCGTTAAAACGATTTTAGCTCCATATGCCATTGCTAGCCTTCGCCTTTCAATGCTCATAGACTCCGGCATAACAAGAATCAATTTGTAACCCTTAACGGCAGAAACCATCGCTAATCCCACACCGGTATTGCCGCTAGTCGGCTCAATTATAACCGAACCTGGTTGTAACTTTCCGCCAGCCTCTGCTGCTTCAATCATTGAAAGTGCAACTCTATCTTTAACACTACCACCAGGATTAAAGAACTCAATCTTAGCTAAAACGCGCGCGTATCCAGCATTTAACTTTGGAGAAATCTCTATTAGAGGAGTAGCGCCTATCAATTTAAGAATATGCATTTTTATCTCCTTTTTAATCCTGGCTTTTACATCATATTGTGCGCATCCATGTCAAATGTGACGCGAAGTTGAGACGGGTTTGGCCTAATTGATTTAAGCCATTTCCACGACGATGAAAGTAAGGCTGGGCGTTTTGCGCGAAGCACGATTTGCCACCTATAATTGCCATCTGCTTTTTCTAATATTGAAGGAGTCGCCTCTCCAACCATCATATCCTTACCTTTGGCAAAAGACTCAAGGCTCTTAGCATACATCTCGGCCCACGCAGCAACCAATTTGATATCTTTTGATGATAGCGAAATAACAGAGAGATGATAATACGGCGGAAAACCCCATTCTCTTCGCTCTGCTAATTCTTCAGAGGCGAAACCCTCATAGTCTGCTTTTGCTGCCAACCGTATTGCCCTTGCATTTGGATCACGCGTTTGAAATATAGCTTCACCAGAAAGTTCTGCTCGTCCCGCACGACCAGCAACTTGAGAAAGAAGTTGGAATGTGCGTTCTGCCGCGCGAAAATCAGGCTGATTTAACGAAGCGTCGGCATTTAACACTCCCACTAATGTAACATTAGGAAAATCTAACCCCTTTGCAACCATTTGTGTGCCTATAAGTATATCGGCTTCACCGCGCGCAAAAGCGCCTAAAATATCATCATGAGAAAACTTGCGAGAAACAGAATCTGAATCCATCCTTAAAATATTTGCACGCGGAAAACATTTCTTTAGCGCAGCCTCTGCTTTTTGAATACCTAGGCCTTTCATATCAAAATCATTCGCACCACACTCTGGGCACTTCTGCGGCACAAGACACCACTTGCCACATATATGACATCTTAAACACGAATCAACTTTATGGTATGTGTACGGCACCGAACAACTAGGACACTCTAGCGTAACACCACACGAAGAACACATCATGCTTTTTGAGTATCCGCGGCGATTTATAAGGAGAATCGTTTGCTCATGCCTATCGAGTCGATCGGAAATTGCATCTAGCAACTGCTTACTAAATATCCCGCTCTCTCCAGATGAAATATCAACTAGACCAACAGCTGGCGTAGTTCCTGCTCCTGCGCGCTTTGACATCCGCACAAGATTATATTTACCATTTTCAACATTAACCCAACTCTCAAGCGATGGCGTAGCGCTACCTAATACAACTTTAGCGCCTTCTATTGAGCCTCTTAAAACAGCTACATCTCGCGCATTATATCGCGGCATCTCTTCTTGCTTATAGCTAGATTCATGCTCTTCATCTACCACTATAAGACCGAGATTTGACAAAGGAGCAAAAACGGCACTTCTTGGCCCTACGACGACTTTCGCTTCGCCATTACGTATGCGGTGCCACTCGTCGTATCGCTCACCATCAGAAAGAGCTGAATGAAGCAGCGCTACTTTATCACCAAAACGCTGTGCAAAACGACGCATAGTTTGAGGCGTTAATGAAATCTCTGGCACCATCACTATAGCCGTGCGCCCCTTCTCAAGTTCTGCTGCGATAGCTTGGAGATAAACCTCAGTCTTACCGGAGCCAGTAACTCCAAAAAGGAGAACGGGCAATGTCGACGAGTTTATACTTTCTAATGCAGAAGATTGCACATCATTTAATTGCAAGGGCTTTGTTGGCAAGAACTTACGCCCTGCCATTGGATCTCGTCGAAATTGCCTAGCATAAACTTTAACGAGTTTGGCTTTTTGTAAGGCTTTTATTGTTTGCGGAGAAGTCTCAAGTTCTTCTGCTAGCTTATTAAGCCAACCTCCGTCTAATCTTACTATCTGCTCATAAAGCCATTTTTGCCTTTTTGTCAATTTTTCGTAATCTGCGCTGTTAGCTTTTTCATCACATTCAACATATAAAAGTTCTTTTGGCCGCATATTCTTCTTTAGAACTGCCGCTGGAACTGCCGCCTTAAGTACGCTCTCAAGAGGGGCTGCAGTATATGCAGAAATTAGTTTAACTAACTTTAGAAGCTCTGGTGAAAAAAAAGGCTTCTCATCAATTATTTCAATTACTTGCTTTAGTTTTACATCACCCTTGTATGGCTCATTACTTATAGCCATCGCAAAGCCTCGAGCATTACGATGCCCGAATGGAATTAAAAGAAGCTGCCCTATGGACAGCTTCTTTTGTAGCTCTGGACTAACCGAGTAATCAAACAAACGGTCAAGCGCCAGATCTATGGCGACTTTAACCGTCACTTTACTTGTTGCTGGTCGGCTTGATGTATTCGAACTTAACCGACTGAGGTATCACGAAGCTCTGACGGTTGAAAACGAGATAGAGCTTGCTATACTTAGCCTTAACAACCTTCGCCGCGCCACCCTTGTGGATGATGATGAAAGCCTTGTTACCAAATGGCGTGTCACTAGAGCCACCGTTAGCCTTACCCATCTTAATTTCTTGAGAGTCCTGAGACATATCGTGAGGGCCAGAGCTTACAGGAAGAGACTCAACGTCGGCGTTACGTGTAACGAGAGCGGGAATGACATCTTCCATTTCATCGGTAAGACCCTTTGCAACGCACCACGCAACGTTATCACCCTTAAGAGTGCTACCACCGTTGAAAGCAGGAACGCCAGAACCAGAAAGAACTGAAATATCAACGCCGGTTACATAAGGAGCCCACTCTTCTTTACCGTAGTTCTGAATATCGAAGAGTTCTTCGAAGTATTCTTCAGACGTGCCAGGAGTCATGCCGGCAATGTCGTCGTTGTCGTCAGACTTCTGAGAATCATCCTTTGGCCAAACGCTCGTAAGACCAGCAGCTTCACGCTCTGTGTTAGCCTGCGTAATACCAACGAAAAGATTACGACCACGCATTGAGCACGCACTTGTATTTGCTGCAAGCATAGCTGCGGTAATTGCAGGGAAGAGAGCACCCATAAGAATACCGAGAATGCCGATAACTACGAGAAGTTCGACGAGCGTAAAACCTTTTTTATTTTTCATATTAACAGAACCAACCTTTCTTTGTTTGATAGATGTGAAATATTATCTCAAAAATAAGACTATTTATCAAGTGCTTTTTTTATGTACGGCATATAGACTTTAGTGTAAGTGAAAAGACTTATGAGGTTTAATAAACTCATAAGAATTTCCAGTACAAAACAGCTTATTAACCATACATCACTTAACGCTTGCGGAACGATACTTCCGAGAAAGAGAAATAAGTACACCCAACCTGCTGTTGGAAACGATAACGCTGTTCGCACTTTCCCCATCGCCATCGCGGCAACTGGCGCGCCATACACCGAGCCAACTGCTCGCATAAACGTCACCCAAAGATCTCTAATGATATAAAGAACGGTAAATGCAAGTAACATTAAAGAATGAGCCTCTGAACGCCCTGAGCGCATAGCAAGCCACAGAAGCGTAGGAAATGCTACTACATAAAATATCTTATCCATCAAAGGGTCAGCCAATTTGCCGAACGTAGAGACCACCTTCCACCTTCTGGCTAATTGCCCATCCCAAAGATCCGTAAGACCAGAAAGAAGCATCGCCAGCACTCCTATGGAGCCTAATACGAAACCTCCGCTATACTCTTCTGCGATTGCGAAAAACATCCACATAACTACGAGAGGAACTCTCGCAATCGTCATCATATTAACTAATTTGGCGCGACTTGTCACTTCTCTGAAATGCCTTCTGCAACAACTTCCTGCATAACTGCAAGCGTCTCTTTCATCTGCTTAAGACAAGCTTTAAGTTTCTGTATCTCAAGCTCCGCACGCATGTAGTTGCGCCTAGTTGCGAACAGCTGCATAAGTATCTCGCCCTTGTCTAAATCAAGATCGGCTAACTTCATGCCGTCAGGAATTGGAACAAGCGCGCTACCGCCGCACTTTGTACACTTTATTTCAAGCCCTGCACCGCGATAATCTATAACAAGATTTTCGCCGCAATGCGGGCAAGCAAACTCAATATCAGTATCGAGGATTTCAGTCTCGTGCGATTCAGTTGTATCATTTATATTCGCCATAACTCAAGCCTCCTCATTTTGTTCAAGTTTGCTAATTATTGCAAGAACTTCATCACCCTTTTCAAGACTATTATCTAGCTTAAAAAGAAGTCTAGGCGTATACTTCAAACGCACTTCGCGATTAATGACGGCTTGAAAACGAGGCGCCGCCTTTTTTAACCGTTCAAGAGCTTTGCGCTTTAAAGCGTCATCGCCAAAGACTGAAATACCAACAGTTGCGTCGCGCAAATCGCTACCGCAAGAAACACCCGTTACCGTTATAAGCCCAGGCGTCACCTCGCCTCCTTGCATAATCGAGAACATCGACTCTGCAATAACGCGCCTTAAAAGCGAATTGACTCTCTCCATGCGGCTTACTGACATCGATTGCTCCTTTACAGTGTCTTAGGTAGTTCTTCGTGAGCAAAGCACTCAATGACATCGCCAACAGCGAAGCCTTCGTAGCCAGCAAAACACACGCCGCATTCCTGCTGACCTGTAATTTCCTTGACCTCATCCTTGAAGTGTCTAAGTGTTTGAACTTTACCTGTCCAAATTACCTTAGAAGCACGAATGATGCGATACTCTTCTTTAGCTATCAACCTACCATCAAGCATCTGAGAGCCAGCAATCTTGCCGAGATGACCAATGTCATAAATCGCCTTGATTTCAGCGTGGCCCAAGACAACCTCCTTGTATTCAGGAGGCAATTGGTCGAGCATGCAGTTTTTGACATGATCTAAAAGTTCGTAAATAATGCGGAAAGAATTAATTCTTACGCCATCGTGACGAGCTTGGCTCTGAACACCTGAATCATTAGAGATATTAAAGCCGACAACTATTGCCCTACCTGCCGCGGCAGTTTTGACATCAGTAAGCGACACATTACCTGTGCCAGTGCCAATAACATTCATCGACACCTTTTCGCTCTTTATCTCATTAAGTGCAGCAACAATAGCTTCAAGAGAGCCTTGTGTATCAGACTTAACAATTACGTTAAGCTCCTTACGACCCTCGGCGGCCATCCTACGCATAAGAGCATCGAGAGAAGCTGCCTTATTAGCAGAAAGCGCTTCTTCCTTCTTCTCCTGAGAAACCTTCTCAGCCAACACACGAGCACGCTTTTCATCAAGCATAACGCGGAATTCACTGCCTGCTTCAGGAACGCCAGACAAGCCAGTAACCTTAACTGGTGTTGCAGGACCTGCTTCTTTTATGCGGCGACCGCGATCGTCAATAAGAGCGCGAACCTTACCGAAATGCTCTCCAAGAAGTATCGCATCTCCTACCTTGAGTGTGCCGCCAGTAACAAGAACTGTCGCGCACGGACCAAGACCCTGCTGCAATTCAGACTCGATTACGAAACCATTAGCACGGCGAGCAGGATTTGCCTGAAGTTCAAGAACTTCTGCCTGAACGAGAATATTCTCAAGTAAAGAATCTACGCCGGCGCCAGTTTTGCCAGAAACAGGACAGCAGATAATGTCTCCGCCCCAATCCTCAGGAGTAAGACCTGCCTTTTGAAGCTGCTGTTTGACTCTATCAACATTTGCAGTTGGTTTATCTGCCTTAGTGATAGCAACCATCACCTGAACACCAGTTTGACGAGTTACGCGTATGCATTCCTCTGTCTGTGGCATAATACCGTCGTCCGCAGCGATAATCAAAACTGCGATATCTGTAATTTGAGCGCCGCGCGCACGCATTGCGGAGAATGCTGCGTGACCAGGAGTATCAAGGAACGTAATCTTTCTACCTGCGGCATCAACCTGATAAGCACTAATCTGCTGAGTAATACCACCAGCTTCACCATCAGCAACATGTTCGCGGCGAATAAAGTCCATAAGTGTTGTCTTGCCGTGGTCGACGTGACCAAGGAACGTAACAACAGGCGCACGCGGACGAAGCGACTCTGGCGAATCTTCCGGAATAAGATCGTCAGCATCGATGGCTTTCAAAACAGGTTTAGCAGCTGACTTGTCGCGCGCTTGTTCAATAGTTACCTTAAAGCCATACTTCATAGCTACCTTCGTAGCTACATCTGGCTCTACACGCTGGTTAATGGAAGCTAGAATCTTAAGCTCCATCAAATCTGCAATAAGCCTATTTGGTTTAATATTAAGCTTAGCGGCAAGATCTTTAACTATCACCGCTCCACGGATAGATATCTCGCCTTCCTTTACGGAAATACGACCGCCTTGCTGTGGCACCTGAGGTGCAACGCGAGCAGGAGGTGCCTTCTGCTTATCAAAAGCCTTCTGCCCTTCGCGGCTCTTCTTACCCTTGCGCGAACGATCTGTCTCTTCGTCATCGATAATAACAACAGGCTTTTTAGGCTGAACAGCGGCTACAGAAATCGTAATACCGGCGTCTCTATGCGCAGTGCGCTGAAGAGGCTTAAAGCCAGGACGATGACTTGTTGTAAGAACAAGTTTCGGGCTAGGCTTGGCAGCTGGAGTAACTTGAATTGTAGGAGCAGAACTCTTACGCTGCGAAGCAGTTTTTGCTGCAGACGAAGATTTAGATGGCGACTTAGCCGCAGCAGGAGCAACGGGTTTTGCCGCTACTACTGGCATCTTAAAGCCCTTACCTTCAGCTGCGGCACGGGCAATTTTTAGATGCTCATCTAACTTAGCTTTCTGCTCTGCAAAAAACTTCGCGTTGAGCTCTGCTGCGCGAGCTCTTTTAGCTTCGCGCATTTTCAGTTTTTCTTCAGAAATTTGCATATGCACTACCTTAAAATGACTTTCTTACAGCTGATTTTATATTAGTTCCAACTCAGATACAGCCTTTGCTGCTGCGTAAATGCCCTTAGCAGAAACCTCATCAAGACCTGTCATTGCGATAAATGTCGACTCATCTTCATTTACGATACCGTCAACAGTCAAGAAGCCAGCGTCAGCAATCTGCGTAGCAACGGCCGTCGAAACAGAGAACATCTCCGCCAACTCTCGTATGGCTTCAGCCTTTTGATCTTCGAACGACGCAGTGGCCATAGATTTCTTAACATCGATATGCCACCCTGTTAGCCATGTAGTAAGGCGAATATTTTGACCACGCTTACCAATCGTAAGCGAGTATTGGTCGGCTGCTACTACTACTTGAACAGTATTTGGTTGCACTGGGTCAATCTCAACGAGCTCAAGCTTAGCGGGAGCGAGCGCTTGAGTTACATACTGACGAATATCTTCATTCCAACGAACAATATCAATTTTCTCACCAGAAAGCTCAGTAACAATTGCGCGAACTCTGCTACCTTTTTGACCGACGCAAGCGCCTACCGGGTCAACGGAATCGTTAGAAGTGCGAACTGCAAGCTTAGCTCTATAACCAGGGTCTCTACTTACGCCCATAATCTCAACTACACCATCAGCAATCTCGCTAACTTCAAGACGGAAGAGCGCTTCGACAAACTTATTGCTGGCGCGTGAAACAGTAACTGTTGGGCCTTTTGACTTTGAATCAGACTCAACCTTAAGGACGATAGCCTTAATTGGATCACCTATTTTATAGTCTTCTGTCGGGATGCGCTCTTTAGCAGGCATAATCATCTCTGTTTTACCGACAGTAATGTATAAATCGCGATGGACAATACTGCTAACGGTACCTGAAACAATGTCACCTACACGATCTTTATATTCAGCAAGAGTGTTTGTGCGTTCAGCATCACGGATTTTCTCGAAAATTTTCTGACGCGAGGTTTGAGCAACAATTCTGCCGAGTTTAGAAGCTGGCATTTCTATCTCAATTGTCTCACCTTCTGGGACATCTACGCCATTATTAAAGCGCTTAGCCATTTTAGTGGTAATAAACCCTGGACCAACGTCAGAGTCACTTACGACAAATGTGTCATAGACATGAAGAGAGTAATCAGTTCTATCGATTGAAACGCGGATATCTTTAGTAAAATCGCGATTTTTCTTTGCTGCATGTTCAATAGCCTGCGCAATTGCCGTAAGAACTACTTCACGGCTTACGCCACGCTCCGCCTCAATATGCTGAACCACCGCCAGTAGCTGATTGTTAATCGCCATTGTCTGCCTTACCCTTCCTTTCAAATCTATAACAAAGAACATCGGCGAATCCTAAGGACCGCCGTAAATACTATGTATAATATCAAAAAAACGCCAAAAGTCAACCCCTTAGCTAATTTTATAAATTATTAAGAACCTTTACCGCTACTCTTACCTTCTACTTCTTAGCCTCTCTCTTCTCGCTTGGGAGCCATGTCTGATTACGACCTAAAAAGGCAATCTTTCCTCTTACAACAAGGTTTTCTCCATCGCGCCAAATTTCACAGCTATAGGTCTTTCCTTTTTTAGGATCGGTAATCTTACCTCCATTAAGGCCCTTTCCGCCGCGCTTCATATCGCTGATAATTTTTAGACCTAATATTTTTGGGCTTCCTGGCAATTTCGCTACGGCATCTTCATTTTTAAACAAATGAACTATCTTACCAGAATAAACACCATTGTCTACTGTGATTTCAACTACACTTTTCTGCTCTTTCGTTTCGTCGTCAATCGTAGTCCAGCAACCAATAAACTCTTTAGCTGAAACTGCCGTCGCAACACTAACTGCTGCTATGCAAATAAAGCTCTTAATTAAATAATTCATATCTCGCCTTTTTACTCGTCAAGTTTACCTTTGTAAGCTACACGGCGAATTTTGCCCACCGATGTGCGCTCTAATGGCTCACGATAAACAACAACTTTACGTATACGCTTATAATCAGCCAGCTCCGCACTACGCTCCTGAACACGCTTGATAATAGTCTTCTCCATTTCATCCCACGAAGGCTTAACGCCACCATTTTCAGAGGCAAACCACTCCTCGTTTGGATAAACAATCGAGCCTACACGCTCACCTGGCACGCCTCCTTGCGTATAGCCTATCACGATAATATCCTGCACTGAGGGGTCTTTAGAGACTACATTTTCAACCTCCTCTGGGTAAATATTCTTGCCTTCACGATTTACAATAAGCGCTTTCTTTCTACCGCGAATTGTAATAAGCCCATCTTCATCTTGCGAAGCTAAGTCTCCTGTCTTGAACCAATCTCCATCAAACGACTCTTTAGTTGCTGCTTCATTGTGATAATAGCCCTTCATTACGATAGGACCTTTAACCTGCAATTCTCCAACTCCTTGCTCGTTTTGGTCTGCTAAACGCACCTCACAGCCATCAATAGCATACCCAATCGTGCCAATTTTACGACAATCAAAGCTAGTAACCGACACAACAGGCGAGCATTCCGTTAATCCATAGCCTTCATAAAATGCAACATGAAGCTTGCGAAAACCTTCTAAAACATGTTTTGGACAAGGCGCACCACCAGTTACCATGATTCTTAGGCACCCACCAAGTTTCAGCTTAACCATATGCATCACTGGCCCACGCAAGCCAATCTTGAGAAGGAATTGCGCTACCTTTGATTTCTTAAGCCCTTCTTCAATCTTCTCGTGGAGCTTTTCCGCTAAAAGAGGCACCGCCATTAAA
This sequence comes from Kiritimatiellia bacterium, assembly GCA_017628025.1. GTDB lineage: Bacteria > Verrucomicrobiota > Kiritimatiellia > RFP12 > UBA1067 > UBA1067. Next base: position 21,002 of record JAGBZX010000001.1, read on the forward strand.
ATCGTAGGCTTTAGCTCTTTAACATCGCGCCCAACAGTGCGTAACGATTCAATAAACTTCATTTCAACTGAAAGCATCAACGCCAACATAAAGTTAGCTGTAAATGAGAATGCGTGGAAAAGCGGAAGAACAATCATCAACGAGTCTTTTTCATTGATCTCCACATTGAATGTCTTAAGCGCACCTTCAATATCACTTACAAAATTTTGATGCGTAAGCATCGCGCCTTTAGGCTTGCCTGTCGTGCCTGACGTATAAATAATAGATGCTACATCCTCTTCTTTTGCCTTATTTGCGTCATACCATGCACCACCGCCCTTAACACGAAGCTTTTCGTAACCTATTACATCAACATTACCTATTTTTTGACCATCAGAAATAATACCATCAACAATTATAATAGCCTTGAGCTTTGGCAGATTGCCCGCTATCTGCATCATCATCTTAAGATGCTGCGTATCTGTTGTAACGACAGTTGTATCAGAATCTTTAAGGATATATTCAACTTCTTCATTATGAAGTTTAGGATCAAGCGGCGCAACCGACACACCGGCACCTGCCTGAGCAAGATAGGACTCCATCCAATAAGGAGAGTTTCCTAGAATAATAGCTGCATTATCCTCCCTAGGCTTAATACTAAGTATCGTTCCATAGCCTTCTGCAATTTCACGAACGCCCTTAAGAAAATCAGCCCAGTTACGAGTCTTCCATACTTTATCCTCGTACCATTTTAACGCGTTCAAAGTAGGATGACGTTCTGCACTGCGTTCTAAAAAACCTCTGATTGTCATTCGTTTCTCTCCTTGATAAAATACCCAAAAGCAATGTTTTTGAGTATTATATCATAGAAGAGGACAAAATCAAACTCTTTTTTGACAAAATTTAAAAAAGTGTCATTGACCCTTGTTTGGTCGTTTGCGCTTTGATATTAAATACTGCTTCTTATTTTTGCTGCAAGCTCCTCTAATTCAGACATCTCGCACTTACCATTTTCAAAGATAATTGGGCCGCTAGAATAGCGAGGCACAATATGAAAATGAATATGCATTACTGTTTGACCTGCAGCTTCTCCATTATTTTGAAGAATATTAAACCCAGCACAGCCAAGCGCTTTTTTAACTCCTAATGCAACTTTCTTTACTGCTACCATCAAAGAACTAAGTGTCTCATCGCTCGTTTCAATAAGATTTGCAGAATGCTCTTTTGGAATTACAAGCACATGCCCTTTTGAAAAAGGATTTATATCAAGAAATGCAAATATATTTTCGTCTTCAAAAACCTTAAAACTCGGTATCTCGCCTGCGGCAATTGCACAAAATACACAGTTATTTTTCATCTTATCCCTCCTTTTATAGTTTAACATGAGCTTCGCCGGCATATATGACATGCTCTCCGACTTGAAGCGAGCCATCTATCATTATCCCGACGCATAGTCCAGTAATAGCATTTTTATCATCATCTACTTGGCAAATCGTAACCTCTCTACCCTTTAAAAAATCAATCTCAGATATCTTCTGCCAAAGAGAGGCAAAACCGTACTCTCGCCACTGACAATAAAGAGAAGAGAGCCATTTTAAAACACCATCTCTTACTTGATGTATTTTAGTCTCTCCTCCTAAATATGTAGCTCGCAAGGCTATCTCTTTGGGGAAATCTTGTTTTAAAACATTTATCCCTATGCCGACTATTACCTTATCTGACTTCCTCTCACAAAGAATCCCCGCAACTTTTTGAGAATCTATTAGAATATCATTTGGCCATTTAAGTTTCACGTCTCTATTGTAACCAATGATATCTCTAATAGCCATCGCCACTGAAAGACCAGCAACTAACGGAAGAGTGCACACCTCTTCTGGAGCCATATCTGTAACATCAAGGACTGCCGACATCAATAGATTCACCCCAGAAGGAGATTGCCACTTGTGACCTATCCTACCTCGCCCTGAGAGTTGATAATCTGCAGTGTACACATCTCCATGCACACCTAAGGCAGCATCATCATTCGTAGATTCAGTTACGCCACGATGGATAATATTCCATTTAATAGCCATACTGATCAAAGCGGGCGTAAGAAGAATGCGTCATGTGTTATTGCGAAAGCCCAATCTTCTGGCATACGCTTTAGTTCATGCCCTGCACCCCACGTATCAGAATAAAGAATTTCCTTCGTCTTCTTATTGTAGCCAATAATCAAACGCATATGGCCACCCATTGTTTGTGGCAGCCCTGGCTCTGGGAAAATACCAATAGTCACACCCCAAATAATTGGAACGCCTTGATCTATCTGTGTTTCTACATTTGAAAGAAACTTTTTATATCTGGAATCTTTTACGCGCATCTTCTTTATGACTTTAGGCTTCATCGCCTCTTTGATGCGCCCTACCTGAATGAGATTACCAGTAATAAAATCACCCATTCGAATCTCTGGCTCTTTCTCAGCCTTTGCCGCCTTGTTATACATCTCAATCTCTTTTTGAATATCTCCTAATGAGCCATTCATAGAAACGACTTGCTGATAAGCCAAATGATACTTCGAGCCCATTAGTCTTACTGTTTCAACCATTCTTTTCGTTGAAGTTCCGCCGCGAGCTTCTGTGCCAGCAAGCTGCGCTATTTCATGTTCATCAACCTTATGGCCATAATATCGCATAACGCGTTCAGCAACTGCCGCGGCACAATAGCCCTTCTGGCCTTGATCTACCATTGGGACGTTCTGAATCCAAACATCGCCTTCAGAATTTTTTGTCACATTCTCTTTAATTTTTTTCTTGGAGATTCCTTTTGGAGAAGAACGCAATATATCACGCGCGCGCTTCTGAGTTTTTGGATAAATCGTTACGCGAATAAATTGCGCAACCATCTCCTTCGCCTTTGCGCCATTAACACCCCAAGTAAGCTCAACGCTTGGATCGAGATTTGTCCACTTCTTAATATACTTATATCCACCTGTTGGCAGTTTCGTCTTATCCACTCGTCCAAACTTAAAACCAGGCTCGATTTTAGAAGCAATCTCAGAAAGCATGGCTTTTAGCTTTTCATGACCAACATTCTCTCCTGTTTTATCATCGCCGCGATTATATAAGCTCATCTCGATTCGCTTAGCGCCGTCATGAGCATAATAAATACGAGCTTCCCACACATCTAAGCCATGCCATTTACACATCCCGCGTTTTAAGCAATTTACAATATCACGCTTTTGAGAAGCAAACTCAAAACCGTAGCGGGCATTATCAACAGTAAAATCAACCGCACTTTCTGACCATGCGTCCTTCTCGGAAAAAATAACTCCGAGGTCGCAGACTGCGAATAAAAGTGCGGTTAAAATTGATGCCAGCATTATTTCTTCTTCGCCAAAACTGGAGTTGCAGGAGCTTCTTTTACAAGTTTGGCAATTTCTTCTGTGACTTCAGGATGGGCTTTAAGGTACTCAATTGTACCAAGCGAACCTTGAGCAAGGTTACTGTCCCCATAAACAAGCCAGCTGCCGCGCTTCTCAACGATACCACGCGTTAATGCCGCATCAAGAACAGAGCCCTCGTAAGAAATGCCACATGTGTAAAGAATATCAAACTCTGCTTCTGTGAAGGGAGGTGCAACTTTGTTTTTAACTACCTTAACGCGCGTTCTATTGCCTACAACCTGGTTAGCCGTATTTTTAATGGCACCAATTCTTTGAACTTGCAAACGACATGACGCGTAAAACTTAAGAGCTTTACCACCAGGCGTAGTCTCTGGATTGCCAAACATTACACCAATCTTATCACGCACCTGATTAGTGAAAATTAAAAGCGTCTTCGTTTGCGCAATTACAGAAGTAAGCTTACGCATAGCCTGCGACATAAGACGAGCCTGAAGCCCCATGTGGCTATCACCCATATTACCATCAATTTCAGCTTGAGGCGTAAGCGCGGCAACAGAGTCAACAACAACAACATCTAGCGCGCCAGATTTCACAAGCTGCTCACAAATAGTCAACGCTTCCTCGCCAGAATTTGGCTGAGAGACTATCAAGTTATCTAAATCTACACCAATCTTTTTAGCATACTGTGGATCGAGCGCATGCTCTGCGTCAATGAACGCAGCAACTCCGCCGTTCTTTTGCGCATTGGCAACTACATGAAGAGCAAGCGTAGTTTTGCCGGAAGATTCTTGACCATAGCATTCAACGATTCTGCCGCGAGGAAGACCGCCGACACCTAAAGCTAAGTCAAGAGAAAGAGCGCCTGTGGAAATAACTGGAATATCTTCAACCTTTTGATCGCCAAGGCGAACAATCGACATCTCGCCAAACTCCTTGCGGATCTGGCTCATCACTGCATCAAGAGCTGTATTACCTTTTTTTTGAGCGGCTTCCTTCTTCTCTGCCATACGAAAATTCCTTTCCTAAAACTTCATAAGTATTATATCAAATTCAAATAGCCATTGCACTAACATTGAAAATCTTTTAGCGCTGAAGTTTACTTAAATCGAGCGCTAGAAGAAACTCGGGATTCGAATTTGTCTTCTTAAGTGAATTTAAAACTGATCTCATTGCCGATTCAGAACCAGCTGAAGCTAATACTCTTCTTAAGCCCCAGGTCTTTTCCAATTCAAGAGGATCTAAAAGGAGATCTTCCTTTCTAGTTCCTGATTTTTCAATATCAATCGCTGGAAATATTCTCTTATCAGCTAGAGCCCGATCAAGGACAATTTCCATATTACCAGTTCCCTTGAACTCTTCAAAGATAACTTCGTCCATGCGAGAACCAGTATCAATAAGTCCTGTTGCGATAATAGTAAGAGAGCCAGCCCCTTCTATATTACGCGCGGCACCAAAGAAACGCTTTGGTCTATGCATCGCTAAAGCATCAACACCACCTGTAAGAATCTTACCCGAATGAGGTTGGACCGTATTGTAAGCTCTAGCCATACGAGTTATAGAGTCCATAAGAATAATAACGTCACGCCCATTTTCAACTTGACGCTTGGACATCTCAAGAACCATCTCCGTTACGTTAACATGGTGCTGCGGCTCTTCGTCAAATGTAGAGGAAAGAACCATCGCCTTCGTGTTGCGCTGCATATCGGTAACTTCTTCTGGACGCTCGTCAATAAGAAGAATAATAAGCATCGCTTCTGGATGATTCTCTGAAATGGCATTTGCCATCTTCTGCAGAAGAACAGTTTTACCTACGCGAGGAGGAGCGATAATTAAGCCGCGCTGGCCAAACCCGATAGGCGAAAACAAATCAATTACTCTAGTTGAATATTCTTTAGGATTCGTCTCAAGAATAATTCGTCGCGTTGGAAATGTCGCTGTTAAGTTTTCGAAATGAACAACGCGCGCGGCAACAGAAGGCTCCTTGCCATTGACAGTATTAACATTGCCAAGGCAGAAAAAGCGGTCACGATCGCGAGGGTCGCGAATAGGCCCTTCAATAATGTCACCTGTTCTTAATGCATGACGACGAATTTGCTGCTGTGTTACAAAGACATCTTCTGGACAAGCTAAAAAATTATTCTTAGCAGACCTAAGAAAACCATGACCCTCTCGAACAATCTCTAAGCAACCAGACGCGAGAACCGCGCCACCTTTTGAAAGATAATGACGGATGGCAGCAAAAATAAGCTCGTGCTTTCTATATGTGCCCAATTCTTCTGGGTCAGCCCCAGGCATCATACGTTCAACAACTAAATGAGCACCCCATGTTTGAATATCTGCCAAGCGATACTCCGGCAATGACGCGTCACGATTTGGATTAACCTGAACTTCAGATTCTCGCTCTTTTTGTTCTTGTGGCAGTGGAGCATTTAAAAGTGGATTAACACTTTCTTCTCCATTAGCTCCTCTTATTGGAGAATTATTTTGCTTTGGCGCAGGATTATGATTATGCGGTTTCTTAAAAAACTTCTTCTGAACAGGCATCTTTTTATTCGAAGTTGATGCCGGCTTTACAGATTGTGCGAAGACGTCAAATTCATCAGCCATAATAGGAATTTCCTTGTTTCTTTTTCAAGTTCTTCTGGGGTTGTATCATTGCGGATAACATAATCAGCTAACTTTGCTTTCTTTTCAACTGGCCATTGGGCAGCCAAACGAGCAAGCGCCTCTTCTTCTGAGTATCCGCGATTTTTCATCATGCGCGCTATTTGATTTTCACGCGTTGATGAGATGCAGCATATTATATCAAAATTACCGTTCCAATTCACCTCAAATAATAACGGAACTATAGCAATTCTTAATACCCCATTAGGAGCATGGCTTAGAAACTCATCTATCCTTGCTTTTACAATGGGGTGTACGCGCGCTTCTAGCTGCTTGCGCTTTCTCTCGTCTTGGAAAATCTCTCTTGCGATTCTCTTACGTTCCTCTTCAGGTATAATCTCATGAACTATATTATCGGCGTCGAGAGTCTCGACGCCGTTTAATTCAAGATACCTTGAGAAGAGAGATTTCCCGCAGGCGATACCGCCCGTCACAACTACTCTCATCGTTATTTAAGCCTAAAGCCTACGCTAAAGAGATTACTCTACTTCAGCGGAGAGCTCAGGCGCTGCTTTTACTTCAGCGTTAGTTTTATCTTCTGCGTTAATTTCAACTTCGCGGCCACGTGTATCAACAAGGCGCGTAGTTACGAAAATAAGAAGGTTACGCTTAGAGGTTAATTCAGAGTGGCTACGGAAGAACCTACCAATAATCGGAATATCGCCTAAGAATGGAATCTTATCGTCCATCGCCTTACGAGCCTCGGTAATAAGACCACCCATGACAATCGTGGCACCAGGATATACAGATACCTTAGTATTAATCTGACGCGTATGGAAGAAGGGCTGTTCCATCGGCACGTCATAGTACGTCATGTTGCCATCGGTATTGCTGAGACTCTGCATAGCAGCAGTAGCAGAATCCGTAGCCTGCTGTGCCATTGATTGCTTAAGATCAGGACTAATAGCAGAACCAAGAACACTAAAGATTGAGGCCAAGCCACCGAAGATTTCACCAAGACCCTGGAAACTCGTAAGTGAGCTGTTGCCAGAGTAAGGTATCTTCATACCGTAGTTCTTCCATGTTGGCTCGTCAACAACTTGAGTATCAAGTTCAAGGTCAATAAGGTTGCCGTCATCTGTAAGAGTTGGCGTAACATCTAGGATAACACCAACCTCACGAGTCGAGAAGCTCTGTGGTTCAACGATCGCCAAGACTGACGAATTACCTGAAGAACTACTACCATAACCGCTAGAGCCAGATGAAGAGCTAGAAAGCTGCACATCGTAGTCAGTTGGGTAGATATATTCAGTAACGACCTTGATAATAGCCTCTTCGCCAGGGCGAGTTAAAACCTTTGGTGAGGAGAGTAGGTCAGTATCGCTACGCTGTGAAAGCATATGAAGAATCATAGATACGTCAGCGCTGCCGAGGAAGGCATTAACACGCATGAACTGGTCGTTGTTGGAATTCGACTGACCAGAAATGTGATTGCCAACAGTTGAAAGATAACGGTTGCCGTTAGAGTAATCAGTGCCATTGATGGCGTTAATGCCCATATTGCGACCGCCGCCTTCACCAGTAGTCCACCTGTTACCGGCAAACTGACCGTTGTAAATCGTAGAATTGTTATTAATTGTCGTCGTATTCTGACCATCAAACTTTGTAAGCGTGCTACCATTTAACGTAGTCTGACCTGTCGTCTCGCTCTGAGTAAGCTGCGTTGAGCTCGTTCTTTCGCCCCAAGCACCATTCTGAAGACCTAAAATACGTCCGAGTTTACGGTTAACACCGAGCGTATAGTCAGAATTTAACAACCATTCAAAGCCAAGCGAATTAAGGTCATCCTGGCAGACTTCAACAAAGCGAGTCTCAATTTCGATAAGGCGCTGGTCAACATTGAGTTCATTAAGCGCATCTTCGAAATCAACGAGGTTGTCGCGAGTATTCTTAACGCGAAGTTTACCGAGCGTCTTGAGATAGAAAATCGAGCTGCCTTCTGGCCAATCAACACCCATCATACGGAAGAATTCTTTCCAGTCACGCTCTTGATTTTCTTCGCCTTCGTCGTTCTTCTTAGTACCGCCGCCAAACGCGCCAGCCGCCTGCATTTCGCGCATTTCGCTAGCTGCGTTGCCCATCTTATCAAGGAAGGACGCCAAAACTGGATAACTACGAGTTACCATCTCGTCACTTGTCATGCTCTTCTCCATAACTGTAACGATGGAACCCTGAACCTTGAACTTGTAGCCAACAGATTCGCAAACAAGTTTCAAAGCTTCGTAGAACGAAATATTATTAACTGCGATATTAGGAATTACTGGCAAGCCTTGCGCCTGAGCAGTTTCCTGTGTATCGTTACCCTCGTCAGAGAAGTCATCGCTACCACCATCGTCTGTAGCTGTTTGTGCAAACATCTGCTTAGGTGTACGAAGAATCATACCAAAGCCGCGCTTTTCAATCGGGATCTCGGGGTTATCGTAGTCACGAGCAGCATCACGGAAGAAGTCAACGGCGTCACTGATTGTTGCCGGTGGCTTAAACTCAACAGTAGGAAGAATCATATCCTGCATGCGCTTGGTAAGCACCTGCTCTGGAGAGCGCTCATCGTCTGCGCCGAGGATTTTCTTAATTGTCTTAGACTCGACCTCTTCAAGCTGACGAGCATTAGGAGCATACACTGGACGCCACTTTTCATCAACGTCATCAATCATGCCCTTACGAGTTATTTCGCGCTCTTTCTTAAGAATAACGCCACGCTTTTTAAGGATAGACTGTCTAACAGCGAGAGCTTCTTTGTTATAAGGATCAGCCTTTAAGACGATTTCACACTCAACAAGAGCCTTTTCAATTTCGTAAGTTGCCAAAAACTGTCTAGCTCTACGCAAATGTGCACGTTGTTCATCGCGCATCTTCTTGTAATCGTCATCATTCTGACGGTGCTTAATTTCAGAAATATCTGTCTTATATGCGTCAGGATCATCTGCGTTAAGCCATACTTCGAGCTGACGGCGAGCCTTGGGGTGGCGATAATCAACAGCCTTCTCCATAAGCTTAATCGCCTTCTCGCGACGACCAACTCTATCTTCTTCTATAGCATAACGGAAAAGACCCTCTGCGATACCTTGGTCGGCCTCGGTGAGGAAGCTCTTCATACGTGGAGAATCGTTGAGGAACTGCTGCGCGTTTACATAGTGGCGAATTGCATCAGCATACTGTTCCTTGAACATCGCCTGACGAGCTGCTTCAACCTCTCTTTTGGCCTGGGCGTCGAAAGCATCACGGCGCTGTTTTTCGGTCTCGTAAATATTGCGGAGAAGTTCTGCGTCAGCACCGCCATCGACAATTTGAACTGAGGAGCTAACTGGAGCAGCTTGAGAGGCTACACTTACTGGAGATTTAGGTTCTTTAGCGGCAACTTGAGGTGCGGCAACTTTTTCTTCAGGTTCTGCTTTAACTTGTTCGCCTTCATTTTTAAGCTCATCAAGTAATGAAATTACAGCCTCTGCGCTATTAGCTTCAGCTTTTACCTCAGTAGCAGCAACCTCTTCTACTTTAGGAGCAGGCTCTTCAGAAGCTTGAACTGCTTGAGTAGCAACGGCTTCAGGCGCCTTCTCAACTAAAGGCTCGGAAGCTACTGCTTCTTGAGCAGGAACTTCTTCTACCTTCTGTGCGACTTGAGTTTCTGCAGGAGCAGCAACTTGCTCAACAGCAACTTCTTGAGCAGGAGCCTCTGCCTGAGGCTTAGCAGCTGTCTCCTCCGCAACTTGTGCGGCAGGCTGAGGCGCAGCTTCTTGCGCCTTTTCTGCAGGCTTGCCCTCTAAATCTTTAAGTAAATCGTCAAGGTCATCTTGAGCGAAAATACAATGCGTAACTACCAAGCCGAACGCGGCTGCGGCAACTGCACTTATGTTCCTAAGGTTTGTCATACGATACACTTCTCCAATAAGATTTTGTTATTATACTATTATTTCCCTCAAGTTTCAAGTGTCTTTAATGTTTTAACCTCTTTGGTTAGCACATCCTCAAGCTCTACAATAGCCTCTTTTGAAGCCCTTTTTACAGCTTTGATTCTATATTTTGCACCATTAAGATTTATTATATCTCCTGGCACAACAATAAACTCTTTTATCCCTCGCCTATCATAAACGAGTTTCGCCTGCACATCAACGGGCTTCTTCTTCTCGCCAACACGAAGAACAATTATGCGTTTATCAGCGATTCTTTCGATAGTTGTTTCGGAAATATCGATCTCGCGTTCCATCTTATTACCACCTTTAATGGTGCGTCTTTCGCTCTTCTTTTCGTAGCTCTTAACGATAAAGCCTGTTTTGCCAATTTCTTGATCCTGAAGTACTTTATACTCCAAACCCTTCTGGCCATACGCGCCCTTCTTTGATGGATCACGGAAGTAGAATCTATACTTGCCGCCAGGGATTGGTAGAACCTTCTCGAAATAAAACGGCAGAACCGTCTCTCTAAGAGGAGATTCAAGCCTGAGCGAATCGAGATAGTCTGGATGAGACAACTTGCCGGAAGGATCAGTCTTTGCAAGAAACTCCTCATAATTTGAAAAGCCGTCACCATCTAAATCGAGATCTCGGTCATCGAGATTAGGATTGAGCGAGTGCTTCTTTTCATAATCATCTGTCATGCCGTCGTTATCAGTATCAGAGGGCGCGGCAACAACTTTGGGCTGCTCTTTACCGCAAAACGAACAGATGTCACTACCTGGGACTATCGGCTTTTGGCAAAGCTCGCAATAGACTCTGGCTGCGGAGACGAGGTAGCTGCCGCGCTGGTCGTCAACCTCTGTAAGTTTCTGAGGAGAAACAAAGTTCTTGACTGCGCGCGTGTAAGGCTGCATATCAAGCGCTTTCACCCCTGTCTTGGTTTTAGCGCGGATTGTATCAAGGCGACGAAGCGTAGAAGCGGCTTCCTCATCAGGATTCTTATCTACACTTGAAATATAAAACACTAAAGCACCCGCAACCAGAGCAAACGCTCCAGCGGCAACAAGCCAGTGCCACTGCTTTGAAACAAAACTTTCTGAAGCACCACGGTTTATCATTACTCAACCTCCTGCTTTTCTTCGCTTAATTCAGCAGCCTTTGGAGCGCCTGCAGTACCAAAATCACACGTTACTAGCGTAAGTTTAACTGTAAATGGCGTCTCTGTGCGAGGCTCGATAACAAAGCCTTTTTTCTTTATGGGAGTTGCACCCTCGTTAACAGCTTCTGCCTCAACTGCCTGACGGCGGCCACGTCTTGATTTGCGAGCCCCCTTACCGTCTGCTGGCTTAGCGCTGTCACCTGCGATGGCAGCCGCGATTAAATCTGTCTGCCTAGCAAACTCTAGGCTATCAACTATTACAAATCTCTTTGACGCTTGGAGTTCGTTAAGAATCTTAATTAGTGAGTTTGGCTTTGCAGTAAGCTCAATCATATATTTCTCTTCTACACAAAGAGGAACTTCTTGAACGCTCTTGTCCTTGCCACGAGCCTGACGACGAGGCTGCTCGTCCTGAACTTGTGGGGCAGGAGCCTGACTAAGAACATCAATTCTTAAAATTTCAGAAACTTCTGCACGAGCAAAGATTCCAATGAAAAGCGTAATATCTGCCCACTGCTTTTGAAGCGCGGCAAGCCTCTCGCGTGGAGGGAGGTTGCCTTCTGTAATATACTGAGGGAAACCAAATCCAAATCCGCTTTTAACAAGCGCACCCTTCGCACCATCCTCTAACCCGGCAATTCCAGGAAGCTTTGAAAACTCCCTGGCATCATCTACCATCTTCTGCTTGAACGATGCTTCATTCATAGCAGAGTTTGCAGACATATCACCGACCGAAGCCTCTGCGCGTGCCGACTCAAACCAATTTGATAAGACAGTATAGTTTTCTTTTAACGCTTTCTCTGATTCCTGCGTAGGAGAGATTTCCGCCTTTGAGTATTTGCGGAAAGTCCCTTCAGCCATCATAAGCGACTCATCGAGCTCAGCCTTCTCGGAAAGTGCCGAAAGAACCATTACTATCGCCACCACTACGACAACAGCAACGATGCCGCCAATCGAAAGCATTATAATTTTATTTTTTGTAAATTTCATTTCGACTCTCCTTCCGCGGATTTGCCGAACTCAAGAGTCACGACGAACTGCGAGATTGTATCGCCAATCATGCTCATTTCGGCTATTTTCACAGATTGAGCGACTACTTCGTTTGAGGCTTTAAGACGCTCTAAAACTATCTCGGAGGCTGTTGACTTGCCAGTGCCTTTTGTCTTATCGACTATCGCCTTCATGTCGTCTGCCCAGCCGCGCACAGTTACGCGAGCTGCTCTGCGCGTCGAAGACTTAACAGGAGACGAAGCCCATTTCTCTATCCACATACCATCAGAGAGAGCTCTTCTAAAGACTGCAATATCAGATACTGCACTTGCGCGGCGAGTAAGAAGCTCATTAAAATCTGATGCTTTCTTTGCCATCACGTCAAGTTCTTCTTTAGCCTTTGTAACTTTTAAATCTACCTTTTTGATAGTGCTAGCTCTATTTAAAACATTCTGGAGAGTAACATCGGCTACTTCCTTTGAATGATTAACTGCCATAATGCACAACACAGATGCTGTTATAGCCAACACTCCTGCAATTGCAACAATTGGAAGTTTAGCTACATCTGCTCTAGCACTTACAAGAGAAGGTGGCAAAAGATTAACAGTTCCAGCCTTTGAAGTTTGCGCTTTAATAGCTAGACCAGTTACTGGACCTAACTGCAATGCGTCAGCGGCAAGCTGATCTTCGTCTGCATTAGTTGGCGACTGAACGATACTAAATGGATTAAAGAGTTCTACTTCTATTTGAAGAGATTCCGCAAAGAACTCATCTATCTGCGGCAAAAGCGCCGTTCCACCAGTAAGATAAAACTTAACTGGCACGCCGCCGCCTTGCTGACTACGATAGAAGTTTATTGAGCGCGAAATTTCCGCTGTAAGACGAGTTAACACAGAGCGGCAAATCTTTGAAAGTTTATCTACGCTCTCGTCTTCATCTTCAGCGACACCGCCCAAAGATACATATGCTCTCTCACGCTTAAAAGCTTCTGCCTCTTCAATTGAACAACCAAAAGCAGAGGCTATCTCGCGTGTAATGGTGTTGCCTGCTACGGGAATTGATCTATCGTAAATCTTATCTCCCTCAGCAATAACTAGTGAAGAGGTCTTGGCGCCGATATCAAGAATAACGACACAACCTTCTTCTGACAGGCTGGCATTAACTGCATTAGTTAGAGCCAATGAAGATACTTCAACAGATTCTGCTTGAAAACCTGCCGCATTTACCGCCGCGCAGACTGCTTCTGATAAATCAGTTTTAACTGCAACAATAATTACATTCTTATCTCCGCTAGCGCTTTCGCCAAGAACTTGATAATCGCAGACCATCTCGTCGATTGGGAAGGGAATGTTCTGCTCAATTTCGTAACGAACTAATTGATCAAAGCGATCTTGACCGCCTGTAAACGGGATAGACGCAAATTTTGTAAATGCAGCCTGTCCTGATAAGGATATTGAAACTGGCCCGGGCTTAATGCCGCGCGCTTTACACATCTCTTCAAGGACAGATGTTAGTAGAACCGCATCTTCTACCGTATCTGCCGGACCTGGCAACTGCTCAATAGCATAATTCACAAGTTGAGCGCCATTAGCGCCCACATTGAATTCGGCGAGCTTGAGCGTCGACGCGCCGATATCAAGTATCAATTTTCTTTTAGCCATATCACTGCACCACCTGCTCGTAGTCATTGGGGTTAACAAGTGCCCAGATTGTCTTGGATCTATCTAAGAGACCTTGACGTTGTTCAACGGTGCGTTCACCGTTTTCATTCTGGTGCTCCATAATGTTTTTATCATTCCAAAATGCCTCTTCAATTGATTTTGGATGTGCCTTGATGCCTTTAATTTCGCTGACAACATCACCAGCGACCATCTCGCCTTTTTGATTCGTCACAACAATACCGATTGCCTTTGGCTCACCAAAGCGCTCAAGGCATGCTGGTGGCAAGCAAACGGACGCTGCGTGCGTACCTCTGGGGATGTTCAAGTAAGAAACCGAAACTGTGTAATACGAATAAGGTGCAATCTTTTGTGTATTATCTTTTTCTGTTGCACTCTTTGTCTCGAGCATCACGTGCCAAGTAAAGTTGAGCTGATCAGTCCATCTATCGAATGTCTGATACTTCGCCTCAAGAACAATCCACTTGCGAGATGATGCCTTTTGATAAACATTGTTACCGATGGATGTTGCTCCACCAATTTGTGGAGCTGGTAACGTTGAAGCGCGTCCAGTTCTGGGGAATTGCTCAATACGAACAAGCCCAGCTTGAGGGCTTACCTGTTCGCGATAAGCTGCACCCGTACCATGGCGCCCTTTGACTTTGACGCTACGCGTCGAATTGGCATAGACATGCGCGGCCATCGCCACCGAGAGTATTATCACAATCGCTTTTTTCATATGCTTCATCTCCTTTTGCCAAGGGTCACCCCTATACTTACAAAACTTTCATTTTTGGTAAATCCTGAATATCAACTAACCCGACAACTTTGCCGTCAGAATTTACAACCGGCAAATCATCGATATGTTTCTTTTCAAATATCTTAAGAAGCTCCACCGCGAACACATCGTCTCTGACGAAAAGCGGCGAGGGCGTCATAAATAAATTAATCGTCAATGATGTGAATTTCTCGCCTGACAAATCTTCTCTTGTAAGAGCGCGGCGGAAATCTCCATCTGTAAAAATACCTAAAAGCTTGCCGCTATCATCAATAACTATCGCCGAGCCTGATTGCGCTTTAGTCATCGCAACTGCCGCGTCCATAATCGTGGCCGACTGCTTAAGTAGAGCCAACCTCTGACCGGTGCGCATAATATCAGTTACTTTCATAACTAACGCTCTACCTATGGCACCAGCTGGATGGTTCATCGCATAATCCTCGATAGGGAATTTCTGCGCCTCAATCATAACCATCGCCAGCGCATCACCCATCGCCATCGTAGATGTCGTGGAATTAGTAGGCGCCATACCGAATGGGCAAGCCTCTTTGCCACATGGTATTTCAAGATGAACATCGCTCATCCTGGCAATCGTAGAATTTGAGTTGCCTGTCAACGAGACGACCTTTAATGTGTGCCTTCTGATAGCAGGAATCAATTTGATAATTTCATCTGACTCGCCACTAAAGGAAAGCGCGATTAAAAGATCTCGCGACGACACCATCCCCAAATCGCCGTGCATTGCTTGAACTGGATTAAGCACAATTGACCTAGTTCCGGTCGATGAGAAAATTGCACTCATCTTTTCTGCCACATGGAAATTCTTACCAACTCCAGTGACAACAATAAGACCTCCCTTAGCAAGCGTTTCAAGCATCAATTTAATCGTTTTTACAAACGAATCGCCCAATGAATCGCGAACTGTCTTGAGGCCTTCAATCTCAACATCGAAAACCCTACGCGCCCGTGAAATCATTTCGTTTTCACTAAGCGCGAGGGTGCATGAATCTGAACATAACTTCTCCTGAAGGGCTTCGCCCTTCTTCGTGCTAAAGTTAGTATTGTTCAGACTCATTTTTGCTTTACTTGCTTTGGCTCTGCAAAAGTGTAACGCACGCCGTGCCAACAATGTCCTCGGCAGAACAACCGCGAGAAAGGTCGTTCATCGCTTTTGCCAAACCTTGAAGGTTCGGTCCAATAGCATCTGCTTCTCCAAGACGCTGTGCAATCTTGTAGCCGATGTTGCCGGCCTGGAGGTCCGGGAAAATAAAGACATTTGCATTGCCCTTAACTTCGCCATTAGGATTTTTTAGCTCACCAACCTGAGGAACAATCGCGGCATCAAACTGAAGCTCGCCGTCCATCTTGATGCCCTTCTCAGCAAAGATAGGTTTGGCTAGTTCGACTGCCTTTTGAACCTTTTCAACCAATGGACCGCCTGCGGAACCCTTTGTAGAGAATGAAAGGTATGCTACTCTAGGTTCATTGCCGGTAAGGTCGCGATATGTCTCTGCTGTTGCTAGCCCAATATCCACGAGCTGTTCTGCTGTTGGATCAGGAATAACCGCGCAGTCACCAAACGCTAAAACACTATCACCTGCAGGCGTAGGCTTTTTAAGATCCATAATAAAGCAGGACGAAGCAGTCTTGACGCCCTTCTGTGTGCCGAGCGTGTGGAATGCCGCGCGAAGCATATCGCCTGTAGAAGCAATAGAGCCAGCCACTAAACCGTTAACCTTGCCGAGCTTTACCATCATGCCACCAAAGTAAATGCGCTTAGTGCGAAGCGTATTTTCCGCAGTAGCAAGATCAATAATTTTCTGCTTTTCTGCTGGCTTTTTTGATTCCTTTGCATTCCAAGCTTCAAGATAAGCGCTTTCAAGTTCCGCATCACCTTTTGTGTAATCGATAACTTTGATATCGCGCTCAGCAAGTGAAAGACCTGCCTTGGCTTGAGCCGCTTCGATTTCTTCCGGAGTGCCAAGAACGATTGGCGTGCAGATTTTGCGGTCTACTAGCGCACAAGCTGCCGTAATAACGCGAGCATCCTGGCCCTCAGGAAGAACTATACTCCCATTAAGCTTCGACGCCTTTTCAATAATATTTTTTATAGCATCCATAACTCCTAACTCCTAACTCTTAACTCCCAACTCCTAACTCTTAACTCCTAACTCCTAACTTCTAGCCCCTACCCAAGCACTCTAACAGTGTCTTTAGCAATCATAAGCTCTTCATTAGTAGGAAGAACAATAACTGGGATCTTTGAAGACTTAGCAGAAATGACAGCAATAACGCCGTGAGATTTCTTATTGGCAGTCTTATCAAGTTTAATACCAAGGCCCTGAAGGCGATTGATAATGCGTTCGCGCACCTCAGTTGAGTTTTCACCGATACCGCCAGTCATAATAATGGCATCAGCGCCACCGATAATAGCATTGTAGCCACCAACATAAAACGCAACGCGGTATGCGAGCATTTCAAGGGCAAGCTCTGCTGCCTTATCGCCCTTGGCGGCCTTGGCACAAATATCGCGGCAGTCACCGCCAGGAACGCCAGAAAGCGCCTGAAGACCAGATTGCTTGTTGAGAAGCTTGTCCATTTCAGCTGGCGTCTGACCTTCTGCTTCCATTATTGAAAGAACTGCTGCTGTATCAATGTCACCGCAACGCGTACCCATTACCATACCTGCAAGAGGAGTAAGTCCCATTGAAGTATCTACAACTTCGCCATTTTTAATAGCAGCCAATGAGCTACCATTGCCAAGATGGCAAGTGACGAGGTTAAGCTTAGATAATGGCTTCTTAATCAACTTTGCCGCAGCCTGTGTTACAAACTTGTGGCTCGTGCCATGGAAACCATACTTACGAATGCCGTACTTCTTGTAGTACTTTGGATCAATGGCATACATAGCTGCGCAGTCAGGCATCGTCTGATGGAAAGCCGTGTCAAAAACTGCAACATTAGGAACGCCCTTGAAGATTTTTTCGCAAGCCTCAATACCACCAAGATTAGGTGGCATATGAAGTGGACCAAACTTAACGAGCTTTTTGAGCTTTGCCATAATTGGCTTTGTGACCTTAACAGAGTCTTTGAACTCTTCAGCACCATGGAGGACGCGGTGTCCAATAGCGTCAATGTCCTTGGGGTTGCCAAGATCGGCGACTACTTGCTTGAGCGCTTCTGCATGGTTAGCAGGACCGCCTGCACCGATTCTCTCCACGAGGCCCTTTGCGAGCCTCGTTTCAGTTTCCATATCGAAAAGCTGGTACTTAAGAGAACTCGAGCCCGAATTCACTACCAGCACTTTTCTAATCTTATTCTTCATTTTGACTTTCTTTAATGATTATTGAACAACTTCAACTTTATAATATCCAGACTTGCAGTCAAGTGTTTCCGTAAGAGGCACTTCTACAACTGCTTCATCAGCACCGATGTTTACAGTAATCTCGCTCTTAAGCGTCCAGTCCGCCTCGGCAAGTGTTGCCTTGGTGTAGATCTTGAGCGTTACTGTTGCATAGTTCTTGCCAGATTCGATACCGAAGATGTCACGGAGCTTAATACCTGCAATCGTATCAGCGACAGAAGCATCAACGCCAAGTATGACCTTCTTGCCGGCAGTGTCAAGCGTCATAGAGGAGATCTTAAGCGTATCAGGAACAATCTTCTTTTCGATTGCATCGCGGATTGCGCTAATAGAGCTCATCTTGCTGACATCAAGACCGATGAGGGCCGCAGCAAAGTCTGCACTCTGGAAGACCGTAAGCGAGGCGCCCGGGAGACCAGCGGAAATTGCCGCGTCAAAGACACCAGAGGCGATCTTGTTGGTGATTGTTACAAAGCCTTCTGGAAGAATGACCTTGTCAGAACCAATAGATGTCTGAGACTTAACTTCCTTGACAGATTCCCACTTGCCTCTCCAGCCAGCGGAAGCATATTCCCAAGCATCAGGGAGCCAGTCGCCATCAGTATCAGAGTCTTCAATCCAGACACCAACGATAGGTGACTTAACTAGTTCATTATTAAGGACAACCATCTCGCCAGCATAACCCCAAGGCTCGAATGCGCTAAGCTCGCCGTCGCCATCCATATCGATGAACGCACGAACAAAGAAGTCACCATTTGCAGGTAATCCCTTGAGCTTTGCATTAGCAGTATTGAGCGAAATATTCTCAACATCATTCGTTGCGAATGTTTCAGCTACTGGCGTACCAGAGAAGTCTGCTGTCGTGAACGCCTGAACACGAACCGTTCCGTTTGTACCAGCGCCCTTATACTTAGCTAGAACAACAGAGGAGCCAGCGTACTTAACACTTACGTCAATAGCCGAGTAGCCGTGATCGTTAACGTCCTGCTGGGCATTGACCATCGTAGCGAATGTCGAGTAGCTCGACCACTTGGTTGTTGACTCTGTTGAGAACTTAGCGTTGTACATGCTAACTCTCCACTTATATGAAGAGTCGGTAAGGAATGTCTTGCCGTTAGCAAGTTTCTCACCTGCGCAAATTGGAGCAGTCCAAACAAACTGACCAACCGAGTTCATCTGAGGTGCGCGGCAGATGCCAGAATCCCAAACAAGACCGTCAGAAGAGTCTGTAATCTGGAGCCTGAAGGCCGTGTACGTTGAGCCAAACTGCTTAGCCCATACCGACTCACCAGGCATTGACCACTTGAATGTCGGCCTTGCGCCATAGACAATCTGCGAGACGTTATCGAGCTGAGGTGTCGCGCAAATGCGGTCAAAGCGTCTTGTCACGAGGAACTTCGAAGCTGCGATTTCTTCCATATCGTCTTCGCTTTCAAACGAGCTCTTGCCTTCACCGATGACAACGAGGTAAGAAACGTTCGTAATATTGAGTGCGTTATAGTTAAACGCATCTGCAACATACTTGTTATTCATAACCTCAGCGTTAAACTTAGCCCAGTCAATATCGAATTGACCATTGCCGAGGAAGTCAGCCTCAGTAAGCATTGAACGAGCTGCTGTCGTGAAGTACTTATCCATCACAATCGTAGGCAATGCCCAGAGTTTGTAGCATGGGTAGCCGTTAATCGCATGTCTTGCAACACGAACGCGCGTGCTCTGCTCAGAGATTGCTGCTTCAACTAGCATATTTGTCTCAGTGTTGATGCGGCTATCTGTTGTGTAATAACCCTCTGCGGCAAGATCAGGTCTGTCAGATGTACCTGCGGCAAGATCAATGCGAGGCGTTATTGCGCTATGCTCGCTAAGCTCGATTGTAACCTTCGCGCCCTGCCAGCCTACTTCAACATTACGGACAACACCATAAACTGTTTTTGTAGCTGTAGCTGTTGCGCCCATGCCACCAATACCACCCATACCGCTACCGGCAGAAGGAGCATTACCACCAGCAGAAGGTGTAAACTCTGCTGTGAAGGTCGTAAAGCCTTCCTTGATGCCAGCGTAGCCCTGATCAGGATCAGAGAGGTAGTAAGTACCGGCAGTATTTGCGCTTACAGACTTAGACTGCCACTTGATCTTGACATATGCAGAACCCAGACGAATAGACTGGTAATCTGTTACGTTGTTGTTACGATCAGAGGAGTTTTCATCTTGCTCTGCCATTTCTGGATCCCCAAGCCAAAGCTCGTTGAGCGCTGGGTTGGCGAAGTCGATGGTGACCTTACCTGTCTTGTAATCAATCGTGCCAACTTCCGTTTCGCCGCCAAATTCGCCGCCAAGCGTTACGAGCTTGCCTTCTTTATCAACGACGAAATAGTACCACTGAGCTTCTTCAACGAGACCGATGGAAGTAGCCTCAAGCGTTTCAGGGTTGACCCAAACAAATCCGGTATCCTTGAAGAAGAGTCTAAATGTACCTGCCTGAACAACGCCAGGGCCAAGATAGTACGTCTTTCTCACCTTCGGGTTGATACCGATGTACTTAGTTGAAGGTTCGACTTCAGTAGCGGTTGTCTGACCTAACTGTGTACTAGTCGTCATTTCAACGGTGTTACCGACAGTCCAAACTGCGTCTGGCTGCTTTGTCATATCAAAGTTGGCCTTTTCGTTCCACGCCTTGAATGTTACGCTGCCTGCGAGATTTTCTGCGCCATTGTAGACGAGATTCATCTCAATAACAGGTACTGGATGCTCGATGCGGATAAATCCATCGATACCAGAAGATGCATCAACATCAGGATCAGTGTTCGAACGGAATTCAGCATAGTTAGACCAGCCGTCGTTGTCACGGTCAATCATTGGGTCATACTCGCCTGGATTTGCGTAGAGCATACCATCAACTCCTGCCATAGCGAACTGATATTCCCAATCATCGCCAACGCGGTCATGGTCAGTAAACATCTCACCGAGATACATCTCTCCGACCTTGCGGAAGTAGTCAACTACAGAACCATCGGTCTTGGGATTGTTCGGGTCAAGCTTGACGAAGTTGAAGACTTCGCTTACGAGATATTCTGCGTAGTTCGAAAGACCATCACCGTCAGCGTCCTTACGCGCATCTTCACCCTTGAGGTGATAGTAGAACGCGTGCTTATCGGTTACGCCATCGCCATCAGTATCGACAGTATTTGGATCAGAAGGCGAGTTGCCGCGATCGAATTCGTTGTAGAGCGGCAATGAGTCGCTATCGTCGTCAGTCGTGCGGTCAGCAAAGTCCCATGGGCTGTAGCCAGTGTAAAGCTCCCAACCATCAGGCAAGCCATCACCGTAACGACCTTCGCTATCGCCCCAATCGCTGTCAATAATGCCAGGCTTGAGCGACCACGATGCCCAATCAGCAGCTGCGTTTACAACTCTTTCATCGCAAAGGCCCATCGCCTCGTAGTACCTAATAAGTAAGTACTTGTCAAGAGCGGTGAATTCCTTCGTGTTGATTCTATCTTCAGAAGCAATGTAACCGTTTGCCGTCTTAGAGTTGAAGCCATACTTGCGATAGACCTGGTTGTGGAGAAGCACAACCTTAGCCTCAGTATTGACCTCAATTGCACGGTTTTCACCCAAGGTTACATCAACTGCTGTAACTGTCGAAACAACATTCGAAGATGTTGGCTCAATAATCGTTACATCGACGTTGAGGTTTGTGAGAGTGCCAAGCGTGTATATGCCACCATCAACAGAAGCGATTTCATAAGCCTGACGGCCAGTAACATTGTCGCCAACATTAATTGCCGCGTCCTCTGTGAAGAGGTAGCTAGAAACAACATTGTCTGTCGTGTTGCTAATACCAGCAAGTATGTACTTGGCCGTTGATGGAATCGTGACAGATGCACCAATGCCATACATGCCACCAGCATACTCAAAGGCCTTGTTAAGAACTTTGTCGTTCATGTTGTCGCCAATGACAGGAAGTGCCGCGCCTTCCGGGAGCACGTAAATTTCTTCAGTGCCCGTAAGAGTTGAACGCGTTCTAACTGTCGTCATGACAACTTCGCTGTATGCCATCACATCGCCATCAACTACCGTATCTGCATCTTCTGCGTCGAGCGGATCGGTGCCAGCCCAAACTTCCCAGCCGTCCCACATTCCGTCGCCATCTGTGTCGACAGAGTCAGGATCTGTGCCGATTTCCTCTTCTTCAAAGCCCTTAAGACCATCACCATCGCGGTCAGAAGTGTCGTTTGAAGAGTCATCGTCAGACTCGCTAGAGATTGCCTCTTCGGCGGCCTTGAGGTCGTCCTCGTTATCAAGAACGTCAACGATGAAGTTCTGGTTAATGTCAGTATCCTCAATATAGACAGTTGCCACTGCCGGATCAAAGACTGCATCAGCATTAATCGTCACGCTCACAGGCGTCCAAATCTCTGCGTCTTGAGTACCAACATTACATGCATAACCCCATGACTCGTAGCTCTGTCTTACGCCATCGCCGTTGCGGTCAATGAACGCCAGGAGATAATACTCGCCATTAGGAAGACCTGAAAGCGTAATACTTGCAGCGCCATCAACAAGCGAGCTGCCAACTACGCGAGATTTGGCGATGCCGGCAAAATCAGGCGTTGAGTATGCCTCAACAACAATGTTGCCCGCTGTTGCGGAAGGTCCGTAGTACTTAACATTGGCAGTTGCCTCACCAGAGAGATCAACCGTAAACTTGGCCGCTTCGCTCCAAACGACATCCTGAGAAGAAAGTTTCTCAAGTGAAGAGAACTTCGCGTTGAATAGTGCAACACGCCAGAAGTATGTAGCGCCATCTTCAGCAAAGAATCTTGGCTCAGCAGTTACAACACCCTTGACTGCGCCAGAGAGGAGGTTCGTCGTTGCGAAGACCACATCACCAAAGTTCTCGTCACGAGAAACTTGGAGCGCGTAAGCAGTGTAGGCCTGAGTATCAGCGTTAAACTCAAACGAAGGTCTAGCTGCAGTTACCACGCCGCGGGAATTTGCACTTGGCGCAATTGGCAATCCAGACGAACGAGTTGAAGGATATTCATTCTTGAATGTCGCAAAGACATTCTCGTTAGTCTGACCGGCTTTATACTTAGCATCGCCAAGAATGACTTCATACGTTGCATCAGCAATTGCCGAAGGAGCAAGACCCATTGACTTAGCATCAGCAGCCAGATATGGATCAATGTCATTCTTAAGAGCTGTATAGAAGTCGCCTTCGTGGATGAAGCTACGATTTGCAACCGTGTAGATACGGTTAAGGAGCGTGCGCTTCTTAGCAGTCGTATCGCCGTTGATAGCAGTACGAACGATTCTTACGCGAATCTGCTCGCCATCAATCGAGCTTGTTGTACCGCCTGCAGTTCCAGCTGTCGCGCCAGGAGCGACTGGTGCAGCAGGAGTTGAGCCAAATACTACATTAGAAGTATTCGTTGTAGAGCCCTCAAGAACTGTCCTATCAGAGGTTGCAGCAAGAATATCAATACGAGGAACAACAGGCGTTACGTCTGTAAGTTCAATCGTGAAGTCCGCTGCACGAGAGTAACCAACAGGGATGCTCTTAACGATACCGAATGGCTCTGCTGCGTTATACATGCCGTCACCATTGATATCTGCGTATGCCGCAAAGTGGATATCACCTTCCTTAAGGTAGCCGTGCTGTGGAATCTTAAGCGACATTGAGAGATAGCCGTTGTGAGCCATTGAGCCCTCATAATCACTCTGCGGGACGACCCACCAGCAAAGCTTCTTCTGCATATTGGCAGAAGCATAAGCCTCGATAACGAAGGCGCCAGCGTCAATATCCTTTTCGCCACTGTAGGCAAGCTTGACATTGATAGTTGGGTACGGGACGCCTGCGTAGTTGCTCTGTACACGCATCACTGTCTGGGTATCGAGATACCTAATGGAACCGGAGATCGACGATGTCCAGTTGCCTGCAGCATCCATCGAGGTCGAAACTGAAATATTGTCTTCAAGAACTGCGTAGTTGTTGCGGATGTAATCGTATTCCTCGCTCGAGATGTTACTGCGAATTACCTCATTCGAGATAACATCAGCAATATACGAGACACCAGTTTCTACGAACGAACGAATCTCAGACCAGTTAGACCAGCCATCCTTATCAGTATCCTTCGTTGCATCATAGAGACCACGGTTATAACCAAAGTCAGACTCGATTGAATCTTCAATGAAGTCGTGATCGGCAACAACCTCACCAATGTAGTGCGTATTGCCAGCAACTACAACCTGACGGAAGTAATCGTTCGTGACAGTGTCAGTCATAAGCTTTCTGACATCTAACACTAATCCGTACTCGCGAGCCTTGTATTCTTGGATGTTTGAAAGGCCATCGTTATCAACATCAGAGAACTGTGCCTCTGGCGTCTTGATATCATAGAAGTATGCATCGCTGTCATTGAAGACACTTGAAACGGTGTGATCATTCCAAGGATCTGTAGGCATATTGCCGCGATCATATTCGTTGACGAGTTTGAGATTGTCAGCATCTTCGTCGATTTCACGATCATCAAACTTCCAGCAGCTAATTGCCTTACCGTTCGTGAACGATTCGAGATTCATGTCATTCTTGCCGAACATGACATAGAGTTCCCAGCCATCTGGTACGCCATCTTCATCATAGTCGACGTTATAAGGCACAAGCGAGTAAGACTTCCAAAGATTCTTCTGATTTACATCTGCCTCCTCGCAAATACCGAGCGAAGCAAAGTAACGAAGAAGGAGGTACTTATCAAGCGCTGTGAACACCTTCGTGTTAACTGCGTTCGTAGCATTAACCGCTGTAAGCGAATTAAAGCCGAACTCAGCATAGACCTGCGCGTGGAGAAGCGCGACCTTAGCGTCATAGACGTTGACGACTCTGTTGACATACTGTACAACATTCGTAACATCGTCAACAATGTTAGTAATAGGTGCTGGGTCATCAATTGTGATAAGACCGCCGCGGCCAATATACTTAACCTCAACTCCGTCTTCAATGACGGGATACTCAAAGCTATTGTAGACCTCAAGGCCCTTAGCAAGGTCACCGCCAACAGGAAGCGTGTCATCCGTCTTCATGATGTACGTGACTAATTCTGCATCAGGAGCATTTGACTTGATAGTAACAAGCTTTGCATCCATCGTAGCAAATGCCATCACATCGCCATCGGTGTATTCACCAGCGTCAGCAAAGAGCGGATCCATATCAGCGAAGATTGCTTCCCAGCCATCTGGCATGCCATCGCCATCAGAATCCCACATTGAAGGATCTGTGCCGAATGAAGCTTCGTCTTCATCAGAAAGACCATCGCCATCACTGTCATTACCTACTACTTCTGCTGTGACAGATGTTGAGAAGAACTCTGCCTCAGTGCAGTCGGGAATTTCGTTGCGGTTAGTATCTGGATCTTCAATGTAAATAATCTTCTTCTCGAAAGCATTTACTTCGTCAGTTACCTGAATAGCATCTGGCGTGTAAATATCTACGGCGTCAGTGCCGACTCTATTAGCGTAACCCCATGGCTCCCACGCATCGCGGCGACCATTGTTATTAAGATCGATATACGCTCTTAAGTAAACCTCGCCAGGCTCAATACCACCAAGAACAACGTCTGTTGTTGTGATATCAGCAATGCTTGAGAGGCGCGAAACGTCAGTATAGCGCTTGCGATCAAGCGGCATACCTGTAAAGTCAGCGCTTGCAAATGCTTCAACAACAACAGCACCTGAAAGCTCGTTCGTGCGAGCGCAGCCAAAGTAGCGAACTACAGCGCCACACTTGCCATAACCAGTTGGAAGTAATGGGTAACGATTTACGTTGCTTACATCCATCTGGAATGCTGTCCACTTGCTCCAGTCAGAATCAAATTCAGCAGTATTGAACTTCGAGTTCAAAAGCGCTACTCTCCAATAGTAGTTAGAAGCGTCATGGACATAATACGAGCCGTTCGTCGTAACTGCACAGTTCCAATAGAACTCTGGCGTTACAGTATGGACTAAAGTTCCAACTGTGTAACCAATTCTACCAGGTAGAATCTTAATACCGGAATCGTAAATGACATCTGTCTTGTTCGTCGAGGTTGCAATCTGGAGGCGATATGCCTTCATCGTTTCATCACCTGTCTGGAACGACATCGTTGGGTAAGCCCGATAAACTGGCGCAGTAGCAAGAGGCTCCTTAGCAATCGCAATTGAGCGAGAAGCTAAGAATTCATTTTCAAATGTGCTAATAACGTCATTAGTTACAGTGCCGTCAGTTAGAATAGAACGCTTAGTTATTTCATACCCTGCCGTGCGGAGGTCTTCAACTGCAATACCAAGCTTTGTTGCATCCTTTAAGAGCCACTTCCAGTCAAGGTCTGGAGTATTTGCTGAAATAACATCTGCTTCTGTAATATATGAACGGTCGTCATTTACAAAAGTCTTCGTAAGAAGTGTTCTTACTGGGACCGTCTTATCATTGAAGATAGTGCTACCATTAATAGAAGTACGCCTTACTACAACAGTAGTTGTAATCTCGTCTTGGGTAGCCCCTTGTGCAGCATTGCCAGCACCCTGTGCGTCAGCAACATTAACACGAGCAATTGCAGAGCTTTCATCTTTAAGCTCAATAATAAGCTCTTTCGTCTTGTGCCAGCCTATCTCTACATCGTGTACTGCGCCATACGGATCAATACCAGGCGTAAAGACACCATCTCCATCCATATCAATAAATGCCTCGACAGTATTCTTGCCTTCTTTTACACGGCCACTTACTGGCTCGCTAAGCCAGATTGCCTGAGGATATTCATTACCGATGCGGTACGACCAAATAACCTGGAAGATATTACCTTCAAACGATTCGCCTGTAGCAGACTCTACTGCCGCTAGGTCAATGCTGTATTCACCAGTACGATAGTTAATCTTACCAATATTTACAGAAACAGAGTTTCCTGCGCTGTCTGTACCGGCAAACACAATATCACCCTTATTGCCGTCGGCATCGGACAATGTTTTACCGAACTCAACCCATTCTAAGACGATATCGTCAAGAATAAGCGCTGGATTAAAGAGTAACTGACGGCGATATTCTTCATATGTGCCACTGTACTCAAATCTTTCACCTAGACCATCAACATAATGCCATCTGTATGTTCGCTCAGCAGACATACTTGCCCTTTCAAAGCGAACCTCAGCAGGGATGAGATTACCTGGCGTAAGGAAGCCGCGAATTACATTGTCGGCATAATAGCCACCAATTATCTTGCTGCGAGCAACACCATAAGCTGGTACTGTAAAGGTAGCATCTACACGAGGAGTATAGCCACTGAACGTTCTAACCACAAGTCCCTTACTAGAAGTATCCTGCACACCATTGTAAGAAAGTCTTACACCAATAGCCGGCTCTGGATAGCAGATAATGTGATTATCACCGTCAATGAACCTATCAACAACATCGGCTGCGAAGCTACCACGCCAAATAAAGGCACGAGCTTCCGCCCAGTTAGACCAGCCATCTTCATCCTTATCGTAATCTGGGTCATACTTCTTAGAAGAGGCAAACGAATAGTTATACTTCTTCTCCCACCAGTTTTCTACAAAGTCAGTATCAGAGACTATCTGACCAATATAGGAGTTGGGGCTTATGTGCCTGTCGCTGAGTAGTATTGCGTGATCTGGGCCAGAGAGATAATAGTCAGTTACGAGCTGATCTCTACCTGTGCGATTCTTAAGAGGATTGAGAATCGGGAAGCCATTCTTAATACCATAGGGGCTTGAGCCAAACGAAATAAGATATTCGTTATAGTTCGAAAGGCCATCATTATCGTCGTCATCATCTGCGCCACCCTTAGTGCCGAAGAGATCTTCCCACCAATCAGGAAGGTTATTAGCATTAGTGTCAGCAGTTGAAACAAAGTCAGAATCAAACTGGCCATTAGGCTGGAGTCCCATCGCAAGGTCAATAAGGAATGCCTGATAAGCGGGCATTTCTGCGCCATGATAGATTATAAGCGTATTCCAATTGATGTCTTGATCCCATGTGATATTGCCGTAGTTACCACGAGCATACTCTTCCCACCAATCAGAAATACCATTGGCGTTATCGTCAGCTGCAGTATATTCCCACGCATCAGCAGGTACTCCGTCCCACATCTCCTTAGCACGGCGTGCATACGCGCCACCCATCGGGAGTAAGTCGCTAGGTCCTACTAAGCGAGAGCGGACTTCATAACGGTAGAGATTTAAGATAGGCTCATACTTTGTGCCCATCTGCTCTACAAGGCGATTACGCCTAAAGAGCGTTAAGTATCTATCAGCACCGTAATTGAAGAACGAATATGGATTTGCCGCATTGGGGAAGATAAACCTCTCAACGCCAGAATCCGTTGGATCAACATACGATGCAGCAAGAGCTTCTGAATAGTATAAGCTATCCATCGTGCTGGAATCCATAGCTGGCAAGTGAGCAACGGTGTTCTCAACCCATGGAACTACCGTAATGTCATTGTAAACTCTGCTCTTCGTCTCACATTCATTCCACCAGCCATAGCTCAACGCAGTCTTTTCGCCAAGTTTGTATGTGCCGTAAGCGCCGCCCTTAAGGTTGCAGCTTACTTCAACAAGGTTTGGTAATTCCGGTCTTGCTACGTCATAGCAGCCCGTGAAATCCATATCCTGCATCTTTGTATAATCGACTTCGGTAATGTCGAGAATCTGCTTATTAAAGCCAGATGGCGTCTTTGATACCCAAGCTGGGTCAGTTGCACCAGGAAGCGAAGTAAAGCTATAATGCATCAAAAGTTCTGGCGGCAACATTGGAAGCCCATCGTTATCATTACGCGTGCCGCGGTTGAGCCAAACCTGATAAGCACTTATGCGATTATCCTTGGCGTCAGCCATCGTGAAGCGCTTGCGATAATTGCCGAGGATCTCTGCGCTTGTACGGGCACCATCCCACACGCGAACTTCATCGATGTAACCGCCGAAGTATTCGCGTATCGTATTATACGAAACCTTGTCAACAACGAGCGGATCGCCGCGGTTTTCAAGGCTTGGAGTATGGATTGGTCTTGCGCCAAGATAGAGTGTCGTTGGCATAAAATCATAAAGACCAGTAAGTAAGCCAGAGCCAATATCCTGCTCGACAAATACTACACCGTTAGCAGGAATGAGCGTTGTCTCAGCAGAGTCTGCTATCTGACCATTGACATAGAGCGTAAGCTTCTTGCCGTTGTAAGTTAGAGCAATATGAACCCACTTACCAAGCTCGAGCATCTGGCCGGTAACTCTCTGGCAGCTTACAGGCTCGTTGCTGCCGGACTCGAGCGCGTCAGCGTTGTCAAAGAGACCAAAGACGCGGCCCTGTTCATCTATGCCGAGGCGGAAGTTCGAGCGGATAACAGCTCCTGGGTTAACTGCAGTGTTACCGGAGTAAAGCACAGCACGATCAAGAATCGTCTGAACGATACCCTTGCGCTCTGGGCAAATCCACGCTTCAACTGTGAACTGCTTAAACATATCATTAGCATCACTGCCGCGATAAGCCTGCGTTCTTGTCATCATAAACGAGTCAGTGCCGTCAAACCATGCAGCCTGATGACGCTCTGG
Source organism: Kiritimatiellia bacterium (assembly GCA_017628025.1). Lineage (GTDB taxonomy): Bacteria > Verrucomicrobiota > Kiritimatiellia > RFP12 > UBA1067 > UBA1067. The sequence goes on from JAGBZX010000001.1 coordinate 50,461, forward strand.
GTCAGAGAAGTCGAGCGGGTCGGTAGCGACCTTTACGGTCTTGATGATTTCACGACCATCAGCCACCCAGTCGTTATCTGTATCGTAACCTTCATTCTCTTCGAACGAAGTGAGGAACGCCTGCTGAGGAGCAGCTGGGTCTTCGCGCATCGAACCCATGATAGCGTTTTGATAATACTCATCGCTCGTAGCAAGTGACGTGAGCTTGAACGGCAATTCACTATCAGGGAACATCACATTTCTAACTGGCGCGCCCTGTGTGTAATACTGAGCAGTAAAGCTCATAGGCATACCAGAGTCAGTAAACCACCTTGGGGTCGGGTCGGTATGCGTTGGATTTGGCGATGTGAGGTTTGCCTTGAGCATTTCCTCATAGTTATTGATACCATCGCCATCAGGGTCAGCCTCAAGAGCACCGGCAAACCAAGGATACATCATCCAGTCGTAGATGAGAGGCAGCGTGATTGGCGTAGGACGAACCGCACTACCATTCTGCGGAGGATCCATAAAGATCTTGGAACGATCGTAATCGGTATGAGTCCATTCATTGAATGCCGCGTTGAACAGTTCCGCTCTGCCGTAGGCCTCAGCAATAACGTCCTTAGAGCCTGCCTGGACAGAACCTAAAAGCGGGTTAAGACCATGGAACATTTCGTAGTAGTCGTCCATACCGTCACCGTCTGTATCCCAGTTGCGTGGGTCAGTAGAGACGTACGAAAGGTACGAAGGCATAAGGTAAATATCCGACATATTATCGGGCGTGGCAATCGGTGGCAAGAGGATTTCCTTCGCAGGGAGCGTAGGCTCGGTGTACGAGCGATCCCATGCGCACTCTGGTCTTGACATATAGCCGCAGAACTTCCAACCCATTTCGCTCCATGGCTGGCTGAATACGCCTGCTGCATTCATTCTCTCCAATACGGCAGTTGCCTTGGAGCTGACGTTTGAAGTTACGACAGTGACGTAGTTTGTGACCATCACATTCGTAAGTTCATTCGTTGTAACAGCAATGCCGTTAGTGGTAACTACAACCTCAACACCCTCTGGGCCATAGACATAAGCAGCGACATTTACGCCATAACCAGAGCCGCTATGCGACATAGGCGCGTAGCCCATGAAGCCTTGAGCGTGACCAGCGCCGTTAGGACCTTCCTTGAGCATTCTGCCCATTAAGAGCGTCGTGCAATCGTCCCAACGGAAGTGACGAACTGTCTGAATAAGATATTCCTGCCAGTTTTCAAGACCATCGTGGTCGAAGTCAACGTCACGAACAGTACCAAGGAGCGGGTCGAAGGAGTGAGCCGTCCACTGATCACCTTCTACCTGTTCTTCAACTGGGTCGGTGTATGTATCGCCATACCATGTGCCGTCCATACCGCCAGCGAGGTAAACAACATTAAGCGTCTTGCCTGCGACACCGTCAGCAATCGATACCGTGTTAGAAGGCGCGCCTGTAGAGAGATCTGTTGGCGAACCAGCATACTGGCGTTCCCATGGGTCAGGAAGCGCGTCCTGGTCAGTGTCAACCGTGAGCGGGTTAAGACCACCGCCGCGGATACAACGCGAGCCGTCGTCAGTTGGCGTGCCGAAGATGAACGCTCTCATCTCAACGCCGCCTTCACCGAGAAGGTCATTACCTTCCTGACCGTCAGCGATAGAGTCGCGGTCAGTATCGGGCTGATTTGGATCTGTTGGGAAGAACTTGTTGAACCAACCCTTTGTGTTACCTGGGTGTCTGCTATAGATTGACTGGCAGCCACTGTAAGCATTGCAAGAATCTGTACCTGCGAATTCTGCCGCGTATACTAAGCCGTCATCATCTCTATCGAGTGGCAACATAAGGCCAAGAATTGGTGGCTCAAAGGCGGTTCTGGTTTCTTCATCGCCAGGAGCCTGACGAGGATTGCGATAGACGTAAAGTTCCCAGCCGTCTGGTACGCCGTCGCCATCACTATCTGCACCATGAGCTCTTACAACATTCTTGCCTTGATTTGCTGCTGCAAGCGCGTCAGCAAGAGCATTTGAAACTTCGGCGTCCGTCTTGTTATCAGTTTGATTTTGACCAGCCTGCGTTGTCGCATTCGAAGAGACATTTGTTGTCACATTAGTGCCAGTAGTATCAATAATCTCATCGTCTGTAACTTCTTCTTCAAGCGTTACAGTTGGAATAGTTGTCATAAGTCCGAGCCAACCCCATGTATTTTCTGGGTCCGGAGGCTCTTGCATGCCAGGATACATAATATTGAAGTGCTGACGGTAGCGCGCCAAGAGATACTCGTCATAAGTCGTGTATTCCTTCGTGCGCATTGCCATACCAGCGATGTCAGAATCGCTAATTGGTTCCCAACGTGCGCCGACAAGTCCATCATCATTCATATACCACGCCGTGCGTGGATCAAAGCCATAGCGAGTATAAATCTGATCGTGGAGGAAGACGTAGCGATCAAGATAAAGTGGCGCGCCTGCTGGAATAAGGATGCCATCTCTTTCCTGAGGATAGCAAAGTGCCGCACCGAAAATCGTAGGATTTTGTGGATCATAATCATCCTCACGGCCATACTTAAGAGGCACTGGATTACCGCCATCAACCGTAGTCGTAAGCGATACAACAGCTCTCTTAAGCTGGATACCATCAGCCTTAATGACATAGTATATGTTAGAAATTACTTCCATCTTGTCATTATAGACAGGCTCTTGCTTGTAGTCTTCACCTGCAACAAGCTGATTGTCGCAGTCAAAATACATAATACCTGTACTTGGATCGATGTAGGCGAGTCTTTGGAAGTGCTCGTAAGCCATGAAGTCGCCGTCCTCGTTTGTGTTCTTCGAGTTGGCAAGAGGATCAAGGCTCATCATAACTTCCCAACCATCGCACATATGGTCACCATCGGTGTCCCAGTGGCAGGGGTTCGTGCCGATAATAAGTTCTTCAATATCGGAAAGGCCGTCGTTATCGAAGTCGAACGTCTTTTCTGCCGCTTCATCAACGCGGCGTGAGCAAGGATTGAACTGCTCAACTACCAAACTTGCAGGAATTTCATCACCGGTTACAAGTCTAAGGTGATTGAAGCGTTCAAAGGGATATTTCTGACCTTCCTGAACCTTATAAGCGCCACCTGGTACTAACACCTTAGCGGCATACCAGAAGAAATATTCCCAACCGTCATCAAAACCGTCAGAATCAGTATCTGCCTTAGTAGGATCAAGTCTTGATTGTTCGCCAGTTGGCTCTGGGCTCCACTTCTCAAGATCTTCTTTAGTAATAGTTGCCCAAGCTTCTCTTTCATCAACTGGCTTAGCAAGTTCCTCTGCGACTTCATCTGGAGTCTTGGAGTGAACTGTTGCGAAGTAAGCGTTAGTCTCAACTGGAGAGAACTCTGGATCGCTTGACGTAAGATCTGTAGCGTTAAGTCCTAAGCCATCGAGACCACGAATTTCTCTAAATGTTGTAAGAGCGACATTGCCAATTGGCGCATAGCTCCTCATAATACCGTCAACTCTCTGAAGCGTACCATTTGCCATATAGACACCGGGCATAAGGTCCTCATCAGGGTTGGAGGCTGCGATGTCGGTGAGGTCATTTTCGATTGAACTTAAGCCAAGAAGCTCAAGAAGCTTGCCGCCGCCCCATGTGCGGTGAACAAAGACGTCAGGAATGCCGTCTTGGTTAATATCACCAAGGTTATCCGCCGCGCGCCATTCGCGAGCGAAGATAGCCTCAATATGCGTATCGAGGTAGCTGCCGTCACCAGTGTATTCAGTAGGAAGTGTGACGCGGCCGCTCGAAACTGCACCAGGACGCTCTGGGAGAATTGCGCCATTGAGAACGGTGCTACCACCAGCGCCAGTATTGTCATTCTTATCCTGTGCTAGCCAGCAATAGAAGAAGCTGTCGTAACCCTCTCCGTCATACTTATAGCATGAGTCATCAGCAATATTAACAGTTGGATCAGTGTTATTGCCGCTGCCATCAATCTGCTGATCAAGCCCATTAGAAAGAGCTCCATTATCAATGTCGCCGTCCTTATAACCAAAACCATAAACGGTCATGGTAATCTGCTTGCCGCAGTTCCACTTAAGCTGGAAGTTCTCAGCACTCGTGAAGCTTGCGCCAGAAACATAAGTGTGACCCTTGCCGATACCCTTAGCAAGAGCATACTTTTGAGAAAGCTGTGATGTTGAATCACCGCCGAAAGGACCAGTAGCAGTCGTGATAAGGAACTTAGAAGGCGTAACCTTAAATAGCCACGTATACGAGTGCGAGCCACCGTCCTTATCTTCAATCATAAGAGTGACGCTCTGCTCGCCTGCTGCCGCGCCAAAGTTCGGAACAAACGTGCCGCTTGCTGCGCCGGTAATATTCGTGGAGAACTGATTTGCGCACCCAGTGAACGTAACTTTAATACCACCCTGTGTGCCATCTGCCCACTTGTTGGTGAAGTCGTCCATAACATCGCTCATGATCTTCCACGAAATCGGGTGACCAGTAGCAGCGCCACCGGCAACTTCCCAGTGGTTGGTGTTTTCTTCTGGTGTCACAGAGACAACAGGAGCTACGTTCTTAATATAAACACGGTGTGAGCTTGGCAGATAATAGTCATTTGCCTTCTCATTAGGTGTTGGTAGAAGATTCTCTGTTACAACGCTGGCCTTAATCTCAAAGCCGAAGATTTCAGCATTGTCTGTACCATCAAGCTCAATAGCGTTAATTACCTGCGTCTTCTTAGTTTTGCTGAGAGTTACGTAATAAACGCCTTCCTCCTCGCCTGGCTCAGTTGAAGCAAACGCGCTGTCAAGAAGCAGCTTACCGGGGTTTGGCCTATTGCCTTCGCCATATTGAACGACTTCAAGTTTAACCTTCACATCGCCAGCATAGCGGTTATCAAAGTAATCTAAACTTACTGTGAACCTGGCGCCGCGAGTATCGTTTTCATCAAGAAGCGTTTCATCAACTTCTGCTGTTGACCCTTCTGGACCAGTTACCATAACGTATGGCTGATTGAGAACTTCAACACTTACCGACGAAGACTGGTCGGTATAACGCGACATATCTTTATCTTTTACTTTACACCTGAATGTATAAACACCAGCTTGAGTAAACGTGTAATAGAAGTTCGTTGGGTTGTCGCCTGAGGGATTGCCTTGAATAATAAAGGGATCTTCTTCATAAAGTTCACCATCAAGATAAACAGACCACTGAACTCTGAACTGCTCGTTTGTGTCAGTCGTTGTAAGGTCAAACTCACCTGGATCATCAACGAACGGACGGAAACGGCGCGTCATACCGACGGGAACCTTAGTAGGATACGTTGAGCCGTCTTCGTATGCGTCAGCAGAATCGTTAACGTAAATACCTCTAATTACAGGCTCTACGTTGTAAACTCTAAAGTTAAGCTCTTCACTTGTTGGATAACCTTCGATCTTGTTATCGGGATTCCAAGACTTTGAAGTACAAAGAACAACCTGGAAACGGAATTTCGCGCCGTTCTTTGCGATATTGGCACCGTCAAGAGCGAGCATCGAGTTAGAAACCCAGCTCGTTACATTCTTGCCAATCTTGATGCCGCTAGTACCAGCTGCAGCAGTCTGCAGGTTAGTAATAATAAAGCTCTCGTCAAACTGCTTAAGATCGATTTCGTCTTCAGAGTAAAGGAACGCGTAAGCATCTTGACCAAGCTTAATCTGTTCATCACCAGAGAAGAAACCAATCTGGAAGTTTACAGAATCACCTTCGTTGTATGTATTATCCTTGCCGTCAATCGTCTGGATAACAATCGTCGTTACATCCTTAACCGTAACATTAAAGGTGTAAATTTCACTCCACTGTTTACCGTAAGGTGAAAGAACCTGGATTGTGCCAGTCTTCTCGCCAGAAGTTGAATACGAAACAGAAGGAAGAGTTACGTTGCCTTCATCATCAATCGCAACAAGCTTCTCTTCCTTGTAAAAATACTTGCCGGGAAGAGTGCTACCATTAATCTTAAGCGTGTAGCCATTTTCCTCGTCAGTAATATCGGCAAAAATGTCAGAAAGCGTAATCGTAAGAGGCAATGAGGCGCCGCTTTCAACTGAATCTTCATGTTCAACGCCAGTAATAACTGGCTTTGCTGCCTTAATCGTGAAGCTTGCTGCATTTAGATTCTTAATGCCTGAGGCTTCCTGTTCGCCCGCCCCAAGCGAAGGAGTAAGGCGGATTGGCTTAGCCTTTGTACGAGTATATTCATCGCTCTTTAATGGGTAAATATACACATACTGCCTAGCAGTTGAGTTAGCTGTAAACTCTAGCGTGAGCGCCTGCTCAGACTCTTCTTTTGTAGGCGTCGTAGCTACGCTCTCGTCAGAAGCAAAGCGGAAATAATCTTCCCACTTGATATCAGCATCTGCAACACCATTAGTTGCATTGAAAGATGGCGTAAGTGTTACGTGAATCGTCGTATCAACTGGCTGATTCAAGTAAACTGCAACCATGCTTTTAGAGTTTTCTAAATCGCCATCTGCAGTAACTTCAACTGGGTCAATTTCAAGATAAACTGAAGCCGACTCCTTCTCAGAGCACATTACCGGCACTTCGAGATAATCTTCCACGCGGTTGTTGTTCGTGTCATACGTGTAATAGGGATAGGCGCTCAGGACGAGCTTAGCCTTATTCGGGTGCGCGACACCGTAAAGCTTAAATCCGCCAGTCGTGGAGCCGCGGCTAATCGTAACCTTGGCCATCTGGACAGTCATCGTCTGCTTTTCAAGCTGCCCGCCCGCGCCGGCAACGATGTTCGTCACAATCGTAGTAGGCGTGCCGCCGCTGATCTTGACTGCCTTTTCGTCTGTTGACCAGACATAAAGCGTAATATTATCTTCTTCGACCGCGCTGTCCGCCACTAGGCTGGCTGTGCCGTAACCGATCTTTGTTGAAGCCTCATGAACTGTGCGCCACACGCCTTCCGAATCGTCGGTAGGCGGAATTTCCCACTCGGGATGGAAATCAACTGTCTGGACGTAGAAGCCGCATTTCTTGAGCGTGAAGTCGGTTTCACGACGACCCCATGGCTTCTGGTCAAGAACGTTATCGACATTTGAAGCGAAGACGAGATCAGCAAATTTGCTGTCATTGGCACCTGCAGAATCGTTGTTGCCATCACGAATCTGCCATTTGCCCTGATCGCCAACTTTAGTGGAAAGACGGTTGAAGACGTATTTTGAAGCACTTCCTGATTCCTGCGCGGGCATGTAGTTGCCGTCTTCATCTTCAACGGCCAACTTGATGGGCAGCGCGAAATCACCGGGCTTAGTGGTGTACTTAAAGACGAAATCGCTGTAGATGTATCCGTCGTCCGGCTCATCAGGATTCACAGGAGTCAAGAACTGCGTTTCCACGAGATCCGCCCAGCGAAGCTCACCAGAAACATAGATACCGATCTGAAGCGGATACATAGCTTCGTCAAGCGTGGGTGAACCCCACGTGACATCGTTATGCACGAGCCTCCAGTGTGGATTATTAATCCCGTTTCTAACAAGCCTCATGACGAAGTATAAGTCTTCACCAGCTTTTAGCGGCTCGCTTATTGTTGTGTAGGCGTCTGCCTGCACATACTGCAAGGTTCCTGCTTGTGTAGCTGGTTTACACGGACGGATTTCGTATATGTCCGCTCCGGTGGCAACTCCCGCCAGAGAAATAAGTCCAGCGAGTAATATTCCGGATTTCATTAGTGATTTCATTATTTTCGTCTCCTTACTTCGTCTTACCGTTCAAATCAATATCCTTAAGCATGCGATTGCGTACCGTCGCTTCACTTTTGCGGCGAAGCACGTCAAATTTCTTTGCATACTGAAGTTCCTGTGCTTTTAAAGCGCGTACTTCCTCGCCCTTGCCTTCAGGGTCTTTCTCTGAGGCAGCTTTGAGTTTAGCACGCAAAATCTGAAGCTCTTTAACTAACATCTTCTGCTCTTTCTGAAGAGCATCAAGTTCTTTTATATACTTTTTATCCTGCATTCTCTTCTCAACAGGCTCACGCGTATCTGGAGCTTTGGGCGCTACCAAAATAGCCAAGAGTGCGCCAAGTATCGCTAGCGCAACTATAATAGCTATCGTTAGAATTTTCTTCTTACTCATAAGTATTTTCCTTCTTCATCGGCTCAACCTCAATTGGCTGACGCTTTGTGTTGATGCCCCACGAATAAAACACAGGATACTCTAAGTACTTGTCCCAACCTGCTGTAGAACCAGGCGATTCGCTAGATCTCGGGTCGATAATTTCAATAACCGACTGGAATTCCTTCTCGTGACCCTTGGGGTAGAACGAGTTTTCATTAAATACAAACCACCTAAGCGGCACCCAGTTTGGTGAAGTGTGCGCAAAATCAGTCTTGCCGTTGCTAAGGATGCCGCGGACGTTGAACGTCGGGCCATTCCAATCAGAAGACTTAACGAAATTAAGCGAGTGCGAACCGACATCGCGCCCACGCATTACTCGCGGCGGATATGCTTCGTAAGCATATTCTGGTGAATTATTCGAAATGCACATATAAATAGTACCTATTTCATTACCACCTGTTGCGCCATTCTTAGGTTGAGGAACGGTAGAAAAGCCTGCCTTAAAATACATATTAGACTTTGTAGGATCAATATCTAACCAGTACATCTGCGTAAGCGTAAGGTTAGTAACTATTGTTCCGCTATAATTTACAAACTTCGCTAGTTCAATCTCTTCGCTTTCTGGGTGCGCCCAATCTTGACCAAAGACATCCTTGCTATTTCTTAGCCAATCCATAACAGCAGGCGTAAAGGGATCATCAGGATCTAAGCCATAATCAAACAACTTCTTAGAAACACCAGCAAACGCCGTAACTGTAACATTGTTTGATGCGCCCTTACCAACTTCAACAGAGTATGTACGAGGCTCTGGCAGCGTCGTAAAGACAACTTCCTTGCCATTAGTAGTTACGCTCTTTAATTCATACCACTTGTCGACGGTATAAGTAATATTTGTGCCAGTAAGGCTACCCTTCTTAAAGACAATCATCACATTGGAGTTTGACTTAACAACATCGCCAAATGTCTGCTTGATGTAAGGCAATGTCTGGTCGAGATTTGAGAAAATAAAGATATCTTCACCGTTTGGCGTTGGGTGATCAGAGCTAATCTGCTGACTAGCGTTGATTCTGCCAGGCGTCTGAGCCATGATATTATTCCAAGTTGCCGCGGTTTCACCGTGCGACTCAAACACACCTAACGAAGCACCAACTGGACCGTTGTCATAGCCCGCACCAAAGAACGCCGTCTGCTTGCCGGTCTTTTTAATAATTTCATTCATACGCCCAGCTACATAATCAACATCACCATTAAGCGCATAACCTTCATACTCAGCCCAAAGGTTTGTGCCGGCTACGACTATTTCATGCTCGATAATGCCGCTAGGTCTTACGAGCTGAACTGCAAAAGGATAAATCGTGCTAGCTTCACCTGTCGCACCAAGAACGGAACCAGGCTTGGAGATATTCCAAACACCATCAAGTTTACCATTCTCGCGCGTAAGCTCCTTCTTGTTAAGAGTGTATGGGCTTGCAACTACATGGAATACATATTAGATGTAGACCACTTTGAGTCCTTTTTCGCCGGCAGGTTATCTGTGCCAAACCTTGCCGCGATATTCGTAACTATCACGTCATCTGCGCGCTCTAAAAGACGAACCTCCCAATCATCAAGCGCAGACTCAACGGGAGCCGCAATCTCGACATACTGACACGTCGCGTCAGTATTTTCGTCAGTTACATTGTCAAACATACCAAAGACATTAACCTCGTTAATCCAAGCCCAATCGGGAGCGACTGTATCAAGAATATTAAACGCGGCAAACGTTGCATCTTTGGTGACCTTGTCGCGGTTGTAATCAATTGGCGAGTACCACTCAGGCGCGCGCCACATCGAGTTATCAAGATAGTTTGTAATTGGCTGAGAGAGGTCTGACTTATTGTAATAAACAACTTCAAGCATATACTGAACAACCTCACCAGCGACAGTAGAAGCAGGAATTACATTATCACCCAATCCTAAGTTAGTTGAACGGAAGACTAAGTTAGTCCCCTCAACGCGAGTAAGCTGAACGCGGAACTTCTTCTTGCCTTGAGGAGCATCATAATCCTTCCAGTTATCGTATCCCCACGGAAGAATGCCCTTGTACCAGCTAAGGAACACCTGTGGCGGACGGGCAACAAAATCAACTTCGTCTGGGAGCTGAGCTGCGTAAACTTCGCACTGAACACCCCAGCTCTCGTTGCAAAGCGGCTGCTCCTTAGCCGTTGGCACGCCTTCAATTACCGTCAAATCGCTCATATGATTGCGGAAGGCGCCAACATTGCGGAACTTAACAGCAGGATCTACCGCCTCGCACACAAGGAACTCATCGATAATAACGCGCTCAACATTATCACCGTAAAGTGGCACGCCTAGCCTAAATGCCGAGAAGGTGCTGCCTTGATTTGCCTTATAAGAATACGTCTCAAAGGCATTATTCGTAATTGAAAACGACTGTAAAGCCTCCCATGATTCATCTGCCGCGTCAGTAGTCTTGCCTTTACGAGCACCGTAGAGGACGAGCTTAGCAGCAGCTGGACCATTTTTCGTCTTAAACTTACGAGCTTTAAACGAAACTTCACCAACGATATCGTCTGTAAACGTAGGCGACTGAATGAACGGCATATGGCGCTCGTAAACAATCTCTTCCTCTTCGCTTTCGCCGTCAGGGAGAATCCTCGCCTCCGGGTTCTTATACGAGTTATTAATCGCCATTGAACGCCCAGCAAAAGCGAGATTTTCAGAGAAGTCAGGTAAATACGTGCGCCCCTCAGCATTTGCGCCGTCCCAATGCTCCCAATCGATATCTGCGCCCTCGGCGTTCTGGCCTACGCTACGAATGTTCCAGCCCCACCAAGCGCGCTCATCAATGCGCGGCTCGTCAGAACAAGAAACCTCCGTAATGCGAACCTCACCAAACTCCGTCTTGTCAACGCTATTGGCGACATTCGTAACTACAGTTGGGTCAACGACTAACCTAAACATACCCTGAACGCCATGTAAGCCGGTGTAAACTGTACGCGAGCCAGCCTTGCGTTCTTCATCTGAAAGAACTGAGAAGTTGAAGTTAGAAATCGTGTGCCAAATCTCGCTATTATGAATATCGAGGTTTGCCGGCGAAGCAGTAGTGTAGTTAATATTCGTAGCAATCTGAAGAAGAATTACCGTGTTCTTCTGCGCATCAGCATAACTAAAGCTAAACTTACCCAAACCTTCGCCGCGGCCATACATTCCGTCAAAGAGCGGGCTCTTAATCGCTGAAGGTCTTGGGCCTGTCGTGCGACGAGCTGAAAGCAAGATACCCTTCTCTTTAATCCAAGATGAAGAGAAGGTGAAGTTAGTATAGTTGTACTGAGTATCTCCGACTGCGATTCTATTGTCTCCGCCGTTAACATAGTCGTATGCATTAGCCCAGTCATCGCCGCGCCACTGCGAAACAACAATCTCGTCGATTACAACATCAACTCTAACATCATCAACCTCGCCACCGACCTGGAAGCGAATCTGCGAATCATCATTGAGATAAAAGTTCTTCGAGAAATCAAGCGTCGAGCCAGATGTACCAAACGAATTAAACTCATTCGTCCAAACTGTGCGCCACGCGCTTTCAGTGCCGTCGTAAGATGGGTTTCTAAGAGCAACATAAAGCTTTTGAGAAATTGGCGAAGCCCTAAAGCCGAAATCGTTGGCATCTGTTCCGTTAAACCTCTCCATGCGCCCATACTGATAATACCAATACTCGTTAAGTATATCATCGCGGCACGAATACGATTCAGACGGCAATTGAACTTTACTCTTGTAATTACTCGTGGTAGCCTCTCTACTTACTACAGCAGCTGCTTCGTAGTAATAAGGAGCTAAAAAGATACCTTCAGAGTTTGCAGATAATAAACCATATGTACCATTTTTATGAACATTGCTACTGTCAGTATACTTCAAAGAATACCAAACCTCACTAGTCTGTGCAAAATCTGTTTGCACGGAACTGCCGCTCATCGCAGCTGCACCTAACCTTACACCAGCCCAAATAACAACAGAGTTTGCCGTGTTTGAAACTGAAACATACATCGGTAAATACTTTTGGTTGGAAATTGGCTGAGTGATATCGTTCTGGAAGTTATCACCGTCCTCATTGCTCTTCTGAAGCGAAACTACCGTATTTGTCCATGCCTTAAGCTCTTTAGAAGTATACTTACCGGTAGAGTCACAGCTCCACTTAAGAAGTACTAACCTCTGGCCCTTGTTACCGCGAGAATTATTCTTATTATGCACATAGTTGCCTTTGTCCTGCGGGTGATCTGCAATCTGCTCCCATCTTGCTTCATAGCAGCCACGCCCAGGGATATAGTGCGCTATGAGCGAGAGCGATGCATTACCGCGATATGCTTCGTTCTTCTTACCGTCAAAAGCGACACGAGCTGCGAACGTATAGTTCGTCATATTCTGGCGTTCACGAGCACCTGCGTCGTAGTATGAGAAATTCTCGAATTCAATGCTTTGACCGAGTCTAGCGTTATAGCTAATAGTATCAATACCACGAGGCGTAGGAGTCTGAACATACTCTACTCCGCCGCGTCCACAGCCTTCCATCTGAAGTGCCGCGCCGCTCTTTGTATCACGATACTTCTCTGCTACCCACATACCCTGCTTGATATCCCAGCCGTTATACCAGTTATCAGCAAATGTCTCATATGCTGGATAACCAGAGGCAACAGTAAACTGATTGCCCGTCGGGAAGCTTAGCAACCACCTTGGGCTTTCTGATGGCATATCAAGCCATGTATCAAAGTTTTCAATATACGTCTTTTGCGTTGACGAAACGCCTAGTCTCTTGTCTGTTTCATCATCACGGCCAACGAAAAGCTGTAACTGGCTAGAAGCGGCGTCATTCCACTTGTTGAAGTCCTGATAATCAGCATGAACGATCGTAAGCCCATCTGTGCGATCGTCAATCTGGAACATCAAATAACCAGTCTTGGCATCATTAGGGACCTGGCTCCATTCTCCATCTTCACGAACAACAAGCGAGCCCGTCACTGGTACATTGTTAGTTGTGAACTGATCGCCCCATACTTCGATGTTTTGCTGATACTCAGTAGCTCCATTCTCCTGACGGTTCATCGCAAGAACCTTGTAGTAGAACTTACCAACGCTATTTGTCGGCGTCTGGACATAGCCGCGCCACGTATGGTTTTTAACTACTTCCATCACATTTGTAAGAGTTGTTCCCCCTTCGCTAAACTTATACTCAATCTTAAGCGCTTCATACTCACTTATGCCTTCTCTTAGGCGAATAAACCAATCTGCGCGCGCCTTTGAGTTACTCGACATCTTTGAAGTATAACCAGTCTTAAAGTCTGTAATCTCTTCAGTATATCCTGGCACCCCTAAGCCCGTACCAGAATAATCCACATACTCATAGTATGGGGCTTGGACAGTACCTGAGAAGTAAAATTCAACATCACCTACGCCGCCGGGGAGATTTAACGGCTCAAACGCCTTAAAGCCATTACTTGGGTTAAGCTCAACGCTGTACCATTCGCGGCCAAAATCAGGCGTTGCACGCTGCTCAAGGTAACGCCAGCGGTAATGCATCTTAGCACTTGTTATAAATTTCGTAGCGTCCGCTGTCTCTAACATGCTATTAGTGTAGAACGAAAGAGCAGCGCGCCCATAAAGCTCATCAGTAGCTGAAGGATAAGCTACCGTCATTGCTCCTGCCCAACCAGTAATTTCTTTGCCAACCTTAGCCGTGTCGTTCGTTCCATACGGCATAAGTTCAGCATACATTGCAGGCGTAGAAACGATAATATTATCAAGAATAATAAAGTTACCATCGTCAGGCTGATACTCATTCGAAGCAGCCGCCTTAGTGCGCTCAATCTTAAAGCGCACCGGTCCCTTAATATTAAGCGGAACGTAAATACGGTAGAAATTGTTCGTTGTGCCGCCATTTCTTACTAAAAGCGCCAATTCATTCGTGCCGCCTCTTGAGTTTTGCGCTTCAGCCTTAAACTCTGTCGTTCCATCTCGCTTAAGTGCAAAAATTTGAGCTTCCTTCCAGTCGGCGTTTGAGTAACTATTAGTAAGCTCAACAGCTTCATCTGTCGGCATCGTTACGCCATCCTTGCAAGTAGTGGCATAATAAACCTTAATCGCGCAGTTCTCTGCCGTAGCTGCTGTTAATTGGTTAACCGCGTCAAAGTATATTGTGCCGATACCATCTTCAAAGCACTTTGAAAACACAACCGCGCCAAGACCGTCATAATCTGAAACCATATTGCGCATTACCAGGGTGCCGACGTTTCGAGCTTGAAGTCCAACCAAACCACTACCATTTATATTTCCAGATGTAGAACTCCAAGGCAAATAGTTTTCTGTACCTACTGTAGCTCCAAGAGCAATAGTATTTGCTCTAAAGGTATTACCATGGCGGCAATTAATAAGATTCCAAAGTATCTCGCCCTTATCCTGCTCAGTACCTTTTGTACGAAGCATAAACTCATAACCTTTCTTCATATTCTTGTAATCTGAAGATGTTGGCGCAAAAGTATCATTCGAAGCATCAAAATCCCACCATGTTGAATATGATGGAGAAGATCTGTTATATCCCTGATTTGTAATCGGGCAACTAGTATTTCTATCATCATTCATCAAAAGTATTCGCCCATTATCACCGCCACCGCCAGAAAGAATATCTTGCTGGGGAGACCTATCGCGGATAATAAACTCAATTGTGTACTCAAACTCATAGCACCTTGATGTATCAACTGGTGCAAATACAGCAGCATACGCGCCTGCAACTTCTGGTATTTGAGTATACTCTTGGCCAGTATACCTATTGAAAAAGTAATTAGTTACCGCGCCACCATCGGCTAACACACCAAGAGTAGTAACTTCGCCTTGGATTGTATCAGAAAGATACCAATCCGTCTTACTCATACGCGGAACTGAAGTAAAGTAGTTTTTGTATTTTTGATCTGCCGCGTTGGTAACTAAACCAAACACGGGAGATTTAATGTATGCCCCCTGGTTATTAGCAGCTTCTTTAGTAAAATCTGACCACGTATCCAACTCGTTTACCGCGACAGGCGTCTTGCCCGTTTTTGCGCCCCAATAAACTAATATGCTAGCGCCAGCATCTGAAATTTTAGGCACTTTAACCCAGTAAACGCTAGTGCCGCCGACATTCCATGTCTCGTTTGAAAACGACAATGGCTCGCCAGAATCTCTTTCATAGAACCTGACGGTATTAATGCCGTTAACTACAGCCTCGTCATGCGAAAAACCATAAGGATCATTTTCTTTTAAAGTTACTTTTACAGGGAAGTTCTCGATAGGCAATGTCGCTGTAGCGTTAGGCGTTACATCTAAACTTACATAATCAGTATGAATATCAAGTGCGCCGGTAAACACGATAAAATCACACTTTGCTTCAGCGCGAGCCCAGTTTGCAGTTTCTTCAACAACAGCCCTTAATACATATTCACCTTCTTCAGTTGGTGGGACCAGCGAATAATTCTCTTCAATGTCTTCAAGCGACTTTAAGCGGTATGAATAAACTGGCGTGCCGTAGCGAACTTCACACTGAGGCGCATTTGGAAAGGCTCCAACTTCCCACTTGCGTATGGTAAGGTTTTGTATATAGTTTGATGCCTTTTTAATGCGCCACTTGGTAGTAATAGGCGCAGTTGCCGCTGGGCCTGCGAGATTAGCCCAAGAGAAATCAGGATTTAATGTTACTGTGAACTCATAATCTCCAGCGTCCTTAGCGCTCGATTCACCTAAGAGCGTATAAGCTAGTGAAGTTTCAGGGTAAATAACATGCGTTGTATTGTCCCACTCTATTTCCCAAACATCATCAACAATCTGAGCGTAATCCGGCTTCTTAGGAGGCTGAACGAGAGTATCAAGAAGCTCAACAATACGAATAATTACTACACCGTCACCGCCTTTAGCACCGACACCTCTTGAACCGCCGCCACCACCACCGCCAGTGCCATCAACACCTGCAGTTGGAAGGTTTGTCGCGTATCCACCATTACCGCCACCATGATTACCTTGAGCCGCTGGGGAACCAGAATATCTACCACCGCCACCGCCACCAGCAAAATATGCACCGCTAGTAACCATATCTTCAGAAAGAATATAGCTTATCTTACCCAATCCCCCTACCTGCGAAGATGCGCCGCTATTACCACCTGCACCAGAAGCGCCACCACCACCACCTGCAAAGCGACGCGTAGTTCCGCTACCGCCTACATTTCCTTGTCCATTGTAAAGCGCAGAACCACCTCCTTGCGCATCACCAGAATACGAGCCGCCACCACCAGACGCTCCCGAACGACCTACACTATTAACACCTCCGCCACCTCCGCCATAAGCGACAAGAAGAGTCTCTGAAGAATTGGCGATCGAAGACGGAGTGCCATCGTTACCTGCTTGTATTACCGCTGTCGCTGCCGCCTCTCCGCCAGCACCGACAGTGATGGTATAGGAACCAGCAGCCATAACTCTATCACGCGATTCAACAAAACCGCCAGCGCCGCCGCCGCCGCCAGTACCTTTTGAGTAAGCATTTTCTTCTGTCGTGCTACCGCCAGCGCCGCCGCCGCCGACCAGGAGGATGTGTGCAGTCGCCTTGCCTGGTAATTTCAAAGTGCCTTGTTCTGTCGCATTAGAGTATGCTAAAACGAGATGCCCGCCTATCCACGACGCAGTTGCGCCTGTATACTCAACGGTTAGATCGTTCATCACAATAGTATCTGCTGTAGCGGTGTTTGTGATGATTGCAAAAGAAAACACACTTATCGCACAAGCCTTCGCAAGTGCAAAAATACGCGACGTATTAGACGCCCGTTTCTTAAGCATGTTTATTATTTTCACAAACTTATTTACAATTTATTTTTTTCAGTTAGACACTATCTACCTATAAGCTTGAAAATTATACCATATTTTAATATTAAATATCAAGTAAAAAGGAGTTTATAAATTGTTCATCATTCGTTCATAACTTGTAAATTTTTTGTAGATTAATGTTGAAAATTTGAAAATTATCTACATCTTTTTCACACCAACGATAAAAACGCGAATGGAGATGTTGCGCCGTAGGCGCGACCACGAAAACCTGGCAACGCCTCAGGACACTAAAGCCGCTAACGCGGCACACTAAATAACACTAAAAACAACTGCCCGCTTAATGTCTTTTCGTGGTCGCGCCTACGGCGCAAAGTGTCCTAGGTGGAGCTTTAGCCGTGCGCGATCAACCACCCCAAATCACCGACTGAATTTTCTTTATTCTATCTCAGATAGCCATTTTTTACCTATAAATAGAATTTTATAAGCAAAAAATTTTTAATAACACCCTTATCCCACTTTTTTGAATTAATGCACGCAAGGCCTTCGAGCTGGAGTCGATTCGGCGCTGGTGCTCGCTAAATCCGCGTCGGATACGCCGCGGATTTCCGGCGGAAAAGCCGGGTCGACATCGATTTTGCGGCCTTTCTTTTTCGCCGCTTGGGTACGAATCACGCGCGCAAGCGCGCTTAGGCGAAA
>JAGBZX010000017.1 GCA_017628025.1 Kiritimatiellia bacterium
GTTCGTAGTTGAAGGGCTAGTAAAAGCATATGAGATTTATTGTACAAATTCTCCAGGCGCTACGATATCGTTTGCCCAAGGCGCAGAGCTGCGCAATTTGGAAAATGGCACAATTAAACTTTTAGGAACAGAAGAAAAATCACTTTCTCTCGTTCCTGCAACACAAGATGGGCAGTGGACTATGAATGTGGTCGCCCCAGATGAGTCAAAAACTTTTCTCCAGTATCTTGCTGTTAGCAACAGTGTAGTTGATGTAGGAGCTAGCGTAACAGCCTTTAATTCTATAGATCTTGGCGGCAATCTTAACTGGGGCTTCCTTTCTAATGTACTGCCAGAAGGTACTCTCTTTGTCTGGACAGGAGTTCAAAACACAAACTGGGAAACTCCAGGAAACTGGGATCAGCGCATCGCTCCTCGTCCTGGCGACCACGTGAAGATTCCTTCAGGATCATCTAATTATCCTGTAGTTAACGCTAACGTCTATTTATCATCAATTACTAACGAAAGCGGGGCGTCCATTACGCTTAACGGAGCAGATTTATTTGTCTCGAATGCGCTTTATTCAGCAGGGACAATAATCGATAACGGGCAGCGTATTGTCGTCAATGGCGAAGGGGATACGATTTTTGATCTTGAATCCGGTGTCGCGGCACAAGTTTATGTTGAGAAGAATTCAGGTAAGGTGATATTCCCTCATGGTTTTAATGCAGAGAAATTTTACTCTGTCGTCCCGTCTTCAATAGAGTTTGTGTTTGGTGGAGGAGAGGAGTTTAGTTTCAACGAATGTAATATTGAATCGCGTGGGGAAGATAGTCATATTTTAAGAAGTACTCAATCAGGTAATCAGTGGGAGCTTCTTCTTACAGAGAATCACAGAATTTACAATGTAAAAGTTAGTGATTCTAATGCATCTAAGGGCGAAGAAATTACCGTTTCATCTGTATCAACTGACGCGGGTAATAATACCAATTGGGTATTTGTTAACAATATTGCTGAGTGGATTGCCAATGGTAACGGCAATTGGTCAAATCCCGCGAACTGGTCTACGGGTATTGTTCCAAGTGAAAATGATGATGTCTTTATCGCACCACCCTCTGGTACTGTAACAGTGACAGCAGATGTTGCAGTAAATGTAAAATCGCTCACTCTTGGTGGAACTGACGCGGTATTGACTTTCAAATCAACGCATCCTGTTACGATATCGGGAGATTTTACGCTTTTAGATGATACGACAGCGACGCTTAGTTCCAAAAACACGCCTAACACAATTGGTGGTAATGTGTTGATGAAGAGCGGTTCAAAGATGAATCATGCAGATAATACTGAAACATACGCTTATAGGCTTTATGTTGTAGTTGGTGGCAACATGACAATAGAAGAAGGAGCTTCAATTCCGCTTTCAGGACTAGGGTTTGATACTTATTACGGACCTATTGATAATCAAAAGAATGAAGGTGGCAATTCAAATGGCGGTGGTCATGGAAGTACAATCAGGTATAACAGTAAGTATGTACCATGTAACGACTCGATATTTGAGCCGATACTGCCAGGGACCGGCGGTGCGAGCGGGGGTGCAGGCACTGTTTATTTAGATATCGCAGGTAATCTCATTGTTAATGGAGAAATTAACGCGGCCTCACACAGAGGTACCAATTCTTCTGGTGCAGGTGGTTCGATTTGTCTAAAAGTTGGTACTCTTATGGGAACAGGAAAGATAACGGCAGCAACCGCGACTAGTACTAAAAAGAACAGTTGGAAAGGAGGAGCGGGAAGAATCGCAATATACCAGCGTATCGCTACTGACTGGTCAGCTTCAGAGCATGTTAGAGTAACAACTAAAAACAGTACTCCAGACGGGTCTCATGGAGGAACTATATACAAAGAACTTCCGCAGGACGGGAATCATGGCGGAATAATCTATATTGAAGGCAGAGAAACAATCTATACGGATTACGGCTTAGGTTTCACGCAATTACCGATGGCGGCAGACGGTGATCCAAGGGTTGCTTACAAAAAAGCGACGCTTGTTATTGGATCGGGCGCTTATGTACGCATGATTAACGATGGATCGTCGTTTGGCGACGGCGCAATCATGAAAGTTAAGGATATTATTTTTGAATCGTCTGATTCTTATTTTGATTTCTACAATACTAAAATTCGTGTAATGTCGCTATCTCATAACGACGGCAAAGGTTGGACTGGCGGCGATTATGCATCGAGAGTTTCGTCTGGCAAGATAAATACAGGCGGCGAGCTTGGTGGAATAGAGTGGTATCGCGGCGGATTCTCAATAAGAGTTAAGTAGTAAAAACTAATGAAGGTTAAGGATTTTGACTTTAAAGTATAATCTTGTCGAAGTAGCCTCAAGGCCCGGTGCGAGGAGCTTTCGCGTAGCGAAAGTCGCAAGAGTCTGAGGTGCACAATTGACTAACCGATTGCATTTGAAAATAACTTTTGATTGTAAAATGCTTGTTTTTATGATAAACTATAAACTCAATTTTAGTTGAAAGGAATAGATAATCATGAAGATGACATGGCAACCCTCGAAGATTAAACGTAAAAGGAAAATTGGCTACCGTGCACGCATGGCCACAAAGGGCGGGCGTAAGGTGATCGCTGCTCGTAGAGCAAAGGGCCGCAAGCGTCTTACGCAGGTTTAAGGCAGCGGTAATGTCCACGCGACTCCCCGGTTTGAAGTACAGACAAGTCTTCGACCTGGGGCGTTCCGTTAAGGGGCGTCTCATTATAGCGTGGCGTTGTCATATTCAAGACGCCGACCAACAGGCCGGCGTCGTTGTTTCAAAAAAGACGTTTCACGAGGCAGTAGATCGTAACCGGGCAAAACGGTTAATGAGAGAGGCGTTTCGGCTTTTAGTGGCATCAGGTGAAGCGCCTGCAAATTTTCAATGGATTTTTATCGCTCGTCATTCTATTTACGGCAAGAAGTGTGTTGATGTAATGGCGGATATGCGCAAAATTTTTGGGGTTTCTTATGAATAAAACTGAAAAAATCATCAGTCTTATTTTAGGCTGTATCTTAGCGTGGTATATTTTTTCGCAGGCCGACAAAAACAAAAAGGCAGCTCAAGAGGCTGCGAAAGCTGTTGAAGTAGTTCAAAAGCCTGTCCAGAAAGAAGTGCAAAAAGACGCTCCTGCCCAAAGTGCTGTAGCTAAAACAGCTCAAAAGTCATTGCCTAAGGTTCCTGAGAAAGTTGTTTCTCTTGAAAATGACGAGTTGAAAATCGATCTTACCACTTGGGGTGGCGCAGTAAAAAAAGCTTCCCTTAAGAAGTATGCCAAGGGTGTTGGAAAACTTAGTGAAGACAACCCGCCAGTTGAGTTTGATTTTTCTTCTTCTATGCTTGGTGTTCTTTCTACAGACGGTAAGCCATTAACAGAAGAAGCATATGAGGTAGATACAATTTCTTCAAATATTGTTGTTTTCAAAAATAGTGTGTTGACGAGAAAAGTAACGCTGTTTGACGGCTATCGTTTGCGCTATGAAGATGAATACAATGCCTCGATTTCTACACCGGTTTCTGTCTCTCTAGGCCTTATGCGCATGGGAGACTCTAAGAATGATCTTCTTTCCGTTGACTCATGGGCTATCGATGGTAAAGAGCGTGTAATTCACCATGGCGAGGGTGATTCTCCTCTTGAAACATATCTTGTAGCAGGTCTTTCTGGTGGTTGCGGTGGTTCTAAAAATCCTGCGGGTATGCCGGAACTCACAAAGGTTCCTGTTCATGGTCGCCAAAAGTGGATTGCTGTTAAAAATCGCTTTTTCGTAACAGCACTTTGCCCAACTGAGGGTAATTTCAGTGATGGTTTTGACGCTTCAATTACGCGTGATTTAAGAGCAAACGAGTATAAGCTTTCTTCTGTTGCTGTTGAAGCTCGTTTTGCGCCTTCCAAGAATCGCACGATGGATTTTTATGTTGGTCCTAAAAAGCAAGCGCTTTTATGGGAACTTGGAATGAAGGATGTTATGGAATTTGGAATGTGGCGTTGGATATGCTATCCTCTCGTGGCGATTCTCAATTTCTTCCATTCAATCGTTCCATCGTTTGGCATGGCGATTATTTTCCTTACGATTCTTGTTAGGCTTATCTTTTGGCCACTTACTCATAAATCTACGGTTGGTATGCGCAAGATGCAAGAAATTCAACCTAAGATGAAAGAGCTTCAAGCTAAGTTTAAAGATAATCCCCAGCGTCTTCAACAAGAAACTTGGGCTCTTTACAAACAGGAAAATGTCAATCCCATGAGCTCTTGTTTGCCAATGCTTGCTCAGATACCTGTCTTTATAGCTCTTTTTAATGTGCTTAGAAGTGCGGTTGAATTGCGTTATGCGCCGTTTCTTTGGATAAGTGACCTTTCGGAGCCTGAAGCGTTATTCGCTTCGTGGTTCCCGTTTGGTGGCTTAAATATACTTCCTGTTCTTATGGCAGTAACAACAGCGTTACAAAGTGCATTTTCGCCTTCAACTGGAGATAAGAACCAGCAGAAGATGATGATGGTCTTTATGCCAATAATGATGCTTGTAATGTTTTACTCGTTCCCATCGGCTCTATCGCTCTATTGGTTCTTGTCGAATATCTTTTCAATTGTCCAAATGTGGATTATTCGCCGTCAAACAGCTACGCAGCGTTCTGAGGTAATAATTCCTGAAGTTATCGACACTCCATCAACAAGGCAGATGCGTCGCCATGGATAAGTTCGAGCTTGATAAGTCGCTTGCCCAAGAGATCCGCCAGCGTGTTTTTGGCGAAGGCTTTATGAAACTTGTCCAGTCTGTTAGACGCGGCGGTAAGGTTTTTAAAATCTCAATAAGGCCTGTAGAAATAAGTGGCGAGCTGAAATATCAAGCAGAGATGAATGATGCAGGGCGCGTCCAGGTTAAAAATTTTGACGCAGCTCGTGCAGCTTCGGGGCTAGAGGAAATTATCACTCAAAAAGGAGCTCGTGATCTTCATCTAATAACCGCTTCTGGTGACCTTCATGTTAGGGTTACTAGAAAAGGGCGAGTAAGTCTATCAAGGTCAGCGGAGATGAAGCGAGATATTGCTCTTCAGCCGCATGATCGCGTCAAAAAGACTCCGTTAACAGAGTTTGATGCAGATGCGCTTCTTCGGGCGATTGGTATAGCTGGTTCTGACGGGTCAGTTCGAGCTTCTATGCGTGGCAAATGCGATCAGGTTAATGAGTTTTTAAAAGTTGTAAAAACAACTCTTAATGAAGCTAATAAAGATACGCCATTTACTGTTGTTGATTGTGGTTGTGGCAAGGCATACTTAACGTTGTCGCTTTATTTTTATTTAACTCACGCACTTGGTTTTAAGGATGTTCATGTTATTGGCGTTGATAGGCGAGAAGATGTTATAACTAGTGCCAAAGAAGCGTCTAAGCGTCTAGATGTAGAAGATAAGGTAGAGTTTCAAATGGCAGATTTAGCGAAGTATAATATAGAAAAAGCCGACATGGTTATTTCTCTTCATGCTTGTGATACTGCCACAGACGAGGCTCTGGCAAAGGGTGTAGAATGGAAGGCTCGTTATATTCTTTCTGCTCCGTGTTGTCAGCATGAGTTACAAAAATCCCTCGCGCTAAAAGGAGAGTTTTCTGGATTGTTGCGCCAGTCTATTTTGCGCGAGCGTCTTGCTGACTTGCTTACGGATGCCTATCGTTCAATGATTATGCGCATTTTAGGTTTTAAGACGCAAGTTACTGAATTTGTTTCTAGCGAAGCAACAGCTCGCAATATTATGATTAAATGTGAGTATGGTGTCAAGCCTGGTCAACCTGGACCAATAAGTGAATATTTAGATTTGCGTGATTACTGGAAGGTCGTCCCGTGGCTTGAGACGCGGCTCCAAAAATATCTCGGTAAATACTTTGAAAAATATTCTTGAGGCACGAGCGGGCGTCTTAAAAGCGGTCCGCGCGTATTTTGATGGGCTTGATTTCGTTGAAGTTGAGACCCCGGTAAGGATTTGTGCTCCTGCTCCTGAAGAATATATAGATTGCCCAGAATGTAATGGGATGTTTTTAAGGGCTTCGCCTGAGTTGCAAATGAAAAAACTCTTAGCCGCTGGTATGGAAAAAATTTACCAGATTGGACCTTGTTTTAGAGAGGCAGAGAAAGGCTCGAGACACAATCCAGAGTTTACAATGCTTGAATGGTATCGGAAAGATAAAAACTATTTGGCAATAAAAGAAGATATGATTCGTCTTTGGTCGCTTCTTTCTGGTAGCAATATTATGCCTACAACGATAACTGTTAGGCAGGCATATCTTGATTTTGCGTTGTGGGATCCTTGGACAAATTGGGATCGCGAGCGTTTTGATTTTGATATGGCAAATATTATTGAGCCAAAACTTTCTTCTATTGGTGGGGCGATTTTTCTTACTGACTATCCTGTTCAAGCCTCCTCGCTTGCAAAGATAAATAACAATGTTGCAGAGCGCTGGGAGTTTTATTATGATGGTCTAGAACTAGCGAATGCTTTTTCAGAATTGTGTGACAAAGTAGAACAATCTCAAAGGTTTAAGAAATCTCGCGATTTTAGGCTTCAGCAAGGTGAGGCTGATTACCCTATAGACGAAGAATTTTTATCAATTTTACCCAGTATACGCGTAGCGGCTGGTGCTGCGCTTGGCGTAGACAGACTTGTTATGGCGCTTACTGGAATTAAAAGTATATCGGCGGTTCGCGCCAGAATGTGATATAATACACTTATGCATATTACACGTAGACAGGCTAGAGAGTGGGCAATTCAAATATTAACGGCTGCTGATCTTAATAGACCAGAAGATTTGCCTTCT
This sequence comes from Kiritimatiellia bacterium, assembly GCA_017628025.1. Lineage (GTDB taxonomy): Bacteria > Verrucomicrobiota > Kiritimatiellia > RFP12 > UBA1067 > UBA1067. The sequence continues at coordinate 6,826 of JAGBZX010000017.1, forward strand.
TACATTGAAGATTTTTTTCTTCAACTTTTTTCTCTTGACGAGGAAGATGGAGGGTTAAAGGGCAAAATCAATGACAAAATGAAAAATTTCGTCATTGAGCGAGTAGCAGGTGTTTTTGCATGTCTTGAAGAGATAGATTCTAAGGTTGATTCTCTTCTGGTAGATGGTTGGTGTATGGCGCGATTAGGAACTGTTGAGAGGGCGGTTCTTAGGATGGGCATATGGGAGATAGACAATGCCGGTATTGAGCCAGCAGTTGTCATAAATGAAGCAGTAGATTTGGTTAATTGGTTTTCTTCTCCAAAATCGAGATCACTTATTAACGGCATATTAGATAGATATTCTAAAACGAAGTGACAGAAATTGATTACATGATTAGAGCGATTGAACTTGGCGCAAAGTATCGCGGCAAGACTCGTCCTAATCCTCCTGTAGGAGCTGTAATTGTTTCATCGGGTAGAATAATAGCTGAAGGTGCGCATAAAGTTTGTGGTGCTGCTCACGCCGAGGCAATGGCTATTAAAAAAGCGGGCTCTAAGGCAAAAGGGGCTACCATTTATGTTACGCTAGAACCTTGTTCGAAAGCTGGTAGGGTAGGACCTTGCACAGAGGCTATAATTAAAGCTGGAATAAAGCGTGTTGTTTATGCTTGTCACGATCCAAATCCAGTAATGAAATCTCGAGCCAAGCGAATACTTTCAAATGCTGGTATTAAGTGTGAATGTTGGCAATCGTCAAAAGACTCTCAAAAGCGAGAAGTTGCCTCTATAGCATATAGAGTGTTGCTAAAAGGTTTTGCTAAACATGTTACAACGTCGTTACCTTATGTAACAGTAAAAGTTGCTATGTCGCTAGATGGGAGAATTTGTGATATAAATGGTGCTTCTCGTTGGATTAGTTCCAAAGATACTCGCGCCATGACAGGGAAGTGGCGCGAGGTTGTAGATGTTGTTTTGGTAGGAGCCGGTACTCTTCGTGCTGATAATCCTTCCCTACTTTGTCATACTAAGAAAAATGATTCTCTATGGCGAGCAGTAGTTTCTTCTAGTGGCAAGTTGCCTAAAAGTGCTCAAGTTTTTACTGATGAAGCCAAAGATAGAACATTAGTTTATAGAGACGCTGTAGAGGCGATAACAGACCTTGGTCGTAGAGGCTTTATGCATGTTCTTTGCGAAGGGGGATTAAAACTTGCTTCTTCGCTTGCTGAGGCGAGTTTGGTCGATGAATGGTATACTATTCTTGCTCCTATTGTAATCGGATCGCGACCAATATCGAATGCGGTTAAATTTATGCCAGATACTTTAATCGAAAGTAGCGGCGATGTAGTATTTTCTTGTTTAGGTGATACCAAATGAAGACATTGTATATAGAGCGTTCTGTAGGAGGTGGTCGCGATGGCGCATGGGTTAATAATCTTGACCTTGCGGGAGTAGAGCGCATTATTGTTGGAGTTGGTCCTGGCAGTTTTGCGGGCATAAGATCAGCGTTAGCTTTTGCTAAGGGCTTTAGTATAGGTTCAAAGTGTCAGGTTTTTGGATTGCCTTCTCCTTGTGCTGTAGCGGCAAAGTTATTGGATAATTTTTCATCTATTGCAGTTGTTGGAGATGCTAGGCAAGGTAAAATTTGGGTAGCGCTTTTTACTGGATATGAATTAAAAGCCGATATTTTTCAAGTAGATGAAGGAGAACTTAAAAGTGTCATTCCTGAAGGGTGGCAAATTGTTACATCCGACGCGGCTCGAATAGGCGAGAGGCTTAAAGAACTTTTTGGTGAGCAATATTTGGGTGGCTATTTGCCTGATGTTCAGGGGCTAGAGAAATTCGCAGAAAAGAATCCTTCTCTTTTGATAGAAAATCCTCTTCCAATGTATCTAAATCCTGCTGTGAGGACATAAAAGTATGTTTACTGGGTTGATACAAAAAGTTGGCGTATTAAAGCGTGTATCTAGAGGGCGTGGGCTTGTTTTGGAGTTTGCGTTCGAACCATGGCAGAGGCAATTAGAAAAGGGCGAGTCTGTTGCAGTAAATGGAGTGTGCCTTACTGTTGCGCAAGCTGATAACACACGCTTTACGGCAGATGTTTTAGAAGAAACTGCTAACCGCACATGTTTGTCGACGCTTTTGCCAGGTCAAAAGGTAAATCTTGAAAGAGCGGTAAGGGCAGGAGAGCCTCTTGGCGGGCATATAGTCCAAGGTCATGTTGATTGCCGCGGAAAAGTTATCGCTATAGAAAGTCGAGGTCGAGACAAGCGCTTACGCATAAAATGTGGTCCTGTTGCTGCTGCTCAGACTGTATTAAAAGGTTCGGTTGCATTAAATGGAGTTTCGCTTACAGTCACAGAGTTAGGGCAAGATTATCTAGCTGTTGACATTATTCCAGTGACCTTTTCGGAAACCACTCTTGGGTTACTTAAGGTTGGCGATGAGATAAATATTGAAACAGATGTAATAGGCAAGTACGCGGCAAAACAATCCCCAGTATCAGCTCTTACATTTGAAGCTCTTGCGTCGGCTGGGTTTATTGATTAAAAGGAGTTAGTTTATGAAGAGGCTTCTTCTACCTTTAGTTATTGTTATGATGGGGTGTGCCCTTTGCCAAGGTATATCTGCAGAGAGTCAGTATGAGATTTGTAGTGATGTTGCTATTCCGCAAAGCGCCAAAACTGCAGGGGCGATAGCATGGGCAGGTAATTCAACGGCATATGTAGTAACTGATGATAGACCATCTAAACTTTATGAGTTTAAATTAAATTTTGACGAAGATAATGTTTTAAAATTTGTAACAGCGACTCTTATTGGTACGCCACAAAATGCCATAGATAGCGAGGCGATAGATTATGATTTTGCATCTGGTAGTGTATGGATAGCTCATGAGGTTGGTTCTTCTATACTAAATTACGATTTGAAAGACAAGTCGCTTGCGCCTATTTCAAAGGTAACAATGCCTGCAATAATATCTAATGCTCGCAAGGGGAGATCTCTTGAGTCGTTAGCTATTTCGCAAGATGGACTTACGCTTTTTACTTGTAGTGAAGAATCATTACGGTGTGATGGGCCAAACACAACTCGTAAAAATGGTTCGTGGATAAGGCTAATGAAATTTGTTAGAAGTTCAGTAAATTCCCAATGGAAAGAATCTGGTCAATGGGCGTATATGACAGAGAAAATTCAAGGTGGCCCATGGAAGACCAAGACGGGAGACGCCACACGAAATGGAGTTAGTGCATTAACATTAACGAGAGGTGGAACGTTGTTACTGTTGGAGCGCGATTTTAGTACTAGGTTTTTCCCTGTAATGGACTGTAGGATATATGAGATAGATTTTTCTAATGCTACAGATGTTACTAATTTAGCTTCTTTAGTTGGTGAAGAAAAATTCACCCCTGTTTCTAAAAAAGAGGTTTTTAGAGTTTGTGGGCTAGCAATGTATGAAGGGTTGTGTAATGGTCCTATAATGAAAGATGGCAGAGAATCATTTTTCCTTTGTTCAGATGGCGGCAGAGGCACTCCAGCTAGAATATTACAAATTACAAGACCTATAAAAAATTACTAGGTCTATTAAACCTAAATTCGGCTGTTGGACGCTAAGAATCGCCGTTTGAGGCAATAAGATAGCGTTCGCTTCTGTCGCTCCGGAAGCAGTGCTTTGTTTTCTATTAAGCTTTCTTAAGTTAATGAGCATCAGCGGTTGGGTAAGTAGTCCTTTGGCTCTATTTCAGCAATAATGCGCAAAGGCGAACTTTTAGAGGCTGGGAGGTAAAAGCAAGAGTAAGCTCGCCAAGGTGCATTTTCTAGGAGACACCTGCCGGACGCAGTGGTGCGTGGTCAAGGCTACTGTTCGCGGTATTCAGTTAGATAGCCCCACAAAAGTTTCTTACTCTTTAAAAAGTAGTGTAGGATTTTTTTAATAAAGTAAACCCTATAAAACGAATCGGAAAGTTGTAGGAAAACGAAACGAAAGCGTCCTTTGGCAAAGTGGACGCGACTATGGTGGTTGCATTTACTCTGACAACCAACCTTAAAAAATGAGAATTAAAAATAGTCGCACCTTTTGGCAAAGTGGATGCTACTATGGTAGTTGCATTTACTTATTTTATAGATTACTATTTTAGAAAATAGCGGAAAATTTACAACTTAATTATGTTAATAAGTATTTAAATATTAATTTTCCTTCCCCTAAGATTTTTCCGCACATAATTCTCATTTTATGATATAATACGTCTTGTGATGGCAAGAAAGAAGTATACTCATTCTCCTTATTGGAGGGCTAAGAAGTCCACTATTAAGCGTTCGTATGTTGCGGATGCTTTAAAGTATTTTGGGCTTTATGAGCTTTTTACTTCAGATTTCGGCGAGGAGGAGACTAA
>JAGBZX010000018.1 GCA_017628025.1 Kiritimatiellia bacterium
GCCCAAAATACTTTAAAGCCTCCGCAACGTACGAACGCTCAATAGTGGACTTCTTAGCCCTCCAATAAGGAGAATGAGTATACTTCTTTCTTGCCATCTCAAGACGTATTATATCATAAAATGAGAATTATGTGCGGAAAAATCTTAGGGGCAAAACACACCGTATATCCTTATAAAAAAGTTAATAAAAAGTGTAATTTCTTATAAAGGCAATTTGTCTAAAGGCAATTTATTTATGAATCCAACCGGTTTATGAATCCAACCGCTTTATGAAAGCAACTGGTTTATAAAGACAACTGGTTCATCAAAGGTAATTCTTTAACACCTGCGGTCCTTACGTAGGATTCCTCAGTTCCTCTTTTTACTTGAGTATGTATGCCGCAAAAATAAAGTTTTGCCTTTCTGTTATAGGCAGGTTCTATGCAAGCAAGAACCCACCTCTATCAAAAATTATTAATCGCTTTAGATATAGCCGATTTTGCTTGCGCTCCATCGGCTGAAATCTAAACTCTTACTTCTTTCCCTTGACCTTTATTTCTGGCACTTTGTTTTTAATAATAGCAAACTCAAATTTCACAGGATACCCGTTTCCGCCTGAATTGCGAAGCCAGACCTGGTTTTCTCCCTTCTTAAGAAGTTTAGCTGGCATCACAAAATCACACATTTCCCATCTACCAGAATTTTTAAGCGTCACCTCATTGCCAATAACCTCACCATTAAGAGCAACCTTAAACTTATTACGGATTGCCGAGCTAGCTCTTATTTGAAGCAAGTAATCACCCTTTGCCACATTGGGGAGATCAAACTTAAAATATGCCCTACCGCCAGAATATAGTGAACCACATATCGTACTATCTGGGTGGATGTGCTTTTTCTTACTAGTAGGAGATGGCTGAAGAACTGTACCGCCCATTATTTTTATCGGATCTATAAAAATATCGCCATCTTTCTCATTGTAACCAGAAGCTGCAAGATTCTTAGCTAACTTCTGATATGGCTGAGCGTACTTCTTTTTGTAATCTGGCGGATTTCTAATACCCCTTAAAATGCTACGATAAAAGCCTATCGCTCTCTCCCAAGAACCAAAGCCTCGCATCACTCTGCCACCGGCAATCTTGCGCACCTGCTCCGTAGCATTCGTAATCAACACATACCCCTGCTCCCAATCAGCAAGCGACTCGCCAAGTACTCTTGAATTTACTGCACCATAACGATATGCGTCAATGCGGCAGAGCTTATCATACGCCGGCTTCAATATCTCGTAGACATCGCGCCCCGCGTATTGGTTAAGCCCACGCTTAACCGCTCGAGTACGATCATATCCCTTAACATTCCAAAGATAATCTGCTAATGTCGAAAGTATCGGAAAATCTTCAGGAGTGTCAGAATTCTTCTGAATACTGCGCATATCTTGATCAACAAAGCCATCATAATACCATTCATCCCAGGGCATTTCATCAAGAACATACGAAAGATAGTAGTGAGGGCCTGCTTTATTCTGAAAGAGAGACGGCTTGCGCCCAATGAGATTTGAATACCAATCGCAATGAGGCTTTTGCTTTTTATGCGAACCAACGCGCTCACCCGTCCAGAAGAGCGAAACCTCCTCAGGCAACTTACGCATACTCATTAAATATTTATCACGGCTATCTGGATATGGATGACCCGCTCTCGGCCCCCAGTAAAAAGGCGGACAGAACTGCATCTTAAAGGACGGATATTTTGCCTTAATACGCGTATAGAATTTTAAAAGATGCTCTACGTCATAATCAGAAGGCTTTCTACCTGTAGCCTTATCTTCTTCGGTATATGTGTTGGGCCAATAACGAGCATCATCATATGGGTAATAAATACCTACCCCACATGACGCCCAACGCATTGCATGCTCTAACTGCATTTCAAGAAAAACATTCCAACAAAGTGGCCACGCTAAATCCATAGTAAATGGAGAAAAGCCAAAATAAAGTTCTAATCCCAAATCATTATACTCCTTGGCCATCATCTGGGTTTTATAAATATTAAATGGCGCGTAATTACCCTGAGATAAAAAGTTGGGCTTAGCGGTATTGATATTCATCTTGTTGAAAATCATAAACTCGCAATCATCTATACTGCAGCGTCCTAAGAAACCGCGCTTAGGACAATTTGGCCAGTCCTCAACATTACAAATGCGAGCCACCTTCTTCTGATAATCACATACCTGAAGGAATGAGACCACACCCCAAAGTATACCCTGCTTATCGCGAGAAGTAATTGTCGCCATTTTAGAGGTAACATCGAGAGTATAGCCTTCACTCTTATCTACTTTAGCCTTCGGCGAAAGCTCAATTTTTACTAGATAACCGCCGCGGTCAACTACCTCTATGCCCTTACTCTTAAGTTTTTTCTTTAGCAAATTAATCCTAGCGTCTGACTTATTAATGCCGCTAGTTGAGATTGAAATCTGCGCACAAGGAGCAAACTTTTCTGTATACGTTGCTATTTGAGGTTCAGGGAAAGGCTTGCAATCTGTCCACCTAGGAAGATCTAGCTGAACCAGCCCTCTATCCTCTAGCCAATGCAATACTTGATATGCTCTAGAATTCATATTGGGTAAGCGCCTTCTACCAAGCCATCCCCCTGTTTTCAAATTGCGCGAAAGAAGTTCTCTAAGCGTCTTATGACAAAGATTAGTGCGCCCAGCTCCGAGCTGGCAATTGGCTATCTCATAAAGACATTCAGCGACATTTTGGTCACTATAACTGTAGACATTAGTAGCCGCTTCATATGCCTTTATCGCATCATCCCAACGCGAACGAAAAACTAATGCTGCGCCAAGCTCTTTATAGTAGGCAGCTGATTGATCTTTCTTAGTTTCGGCCTTAGCTTTCTTTAAGCAATCAGCGATATATGCATCACTTATTTTATCGCACTCTGCCTGAGAGATTGGCTTAGTAGAATCAACTGGAACTGATAGCCACTTAATACGATTTAAATCGCTATACACGCTATAAAAAGCCGTCGGCACTTCTGACATAATGAGATAGGGATTTTTCTTCGTTGTTTTCCCTGCTGCGTTATTTTCGGCTTTCACCTTCGGTGCCATAGGCAAATCTGGATCCACCTCTTGAGAAAAAAGGCTAGCAGTTGCACAAAGAGCCGATAAAAAAATGAGTTGTTTTGTTTTCATAGTTTTTAAGTATAAGGTTTATTCTTTACTTTCGCAAACACTTGCATATTTTTTTATTAATAAAAATCGCTTATCATTTAAAGTTGCATTTTCCACCCATCTAATTCCAGTAATAGTTTTGGAATATTCATACAGTTCTTTCGCAAGTTCGACACGAAGAGTTTTGTCTTCTTGTGTAAGCGCTACCTCAGGCATTTTCATAGCAAGCCTAAAAAAGCAGGTATATGCCACATTTAGAGCCCACTTGCGGACATTCTGAGCGTGTCGTAAATCTTTTTCGGCTATCTTCAAAGCCTTGCGTTGTCGCGCCAAAGACCTTTTAAAATAGCTATCTGGCAATGCCGCCAACTCTAAAGGGTCATTTATTGATAAGCAACTAAAGGGGCGCTCTTTATAATACGAGTAGGCCTGCTCAAAATCTTCCCTTATTAACTTGCCAGCCTTACCATAAAAGCCATCAAAGAAATCGTCCATCAATTCATTAACATTCAAATCTGCATCCCATGATAATTTCGCTTGAAGATACGCCTTTAATTCCTCAAAGTAAGCACCAATTCCTTGATAAGAGCCATTAAAGAAAATCATTTTAGCAGAATTATCTCTATAAAACTTAATGTTACTAGCAAGCGCATAAACATCGGGAAAAATCTGCGGATAGTGACGGAAGTTAGTAGAATAATCCCATATCATTAACTGATGAGAAATTTTCGACCACTGAGCTAAATCTCTAGAAAATTTTATATTCTCAATATAGCAGCCGTTAGAAATGCTATGCGCAAAATCACACTCATATGAACATAAGCACGGCACTACATTTGGAGCTGGCTTAGTTTTAAGCGGCGGCTTGCGCGTGTACTGATATGCCAGCGTCTCGATAAAAACATCTGGAAACTCTTCTGCAACTTTCTCTGCTACAGCGTTTACAAATCTTATTAGCGTGCCAGAGTGCGAGCCTTCTTCATTATCTATCTTAGCACAATCTTCACATTCGCAAAAATTATAATAATCATTCTGGCTTATCCCGTAAAACTTTGCCTTCGGGTTTTTACGAATTCGAGACAAAACATTTGAAGTTACAATACTCAACACTTCAGGATTAGTAAGACATAACTGAGTGTTTTTCTTAAGTCTTTTGCCACCTGTAAAAGAAAAATATTCTGGATGTTCATCAAAATACTTCTCTGAAGAGCAAAGTTTGTCAAATGTATGACATATCCCTAAACCTCCACCAAAGCACGACTCCTCTGCGCCATAACGAGGGTTTAATTTATCAAACCCAGGACCAAACATACGCAAGCGCACAGCAAACTCCGGATTAATCGCTGGATCATACCAAAATGGGGCGCGCCAAACAAAATCAGGCTTTTGTATCGTCTTGAAATCAGATGGAACTAGAAAATTCTTTTTGCGCGGCACTTTTTCGAACGTTGACGAATACCACCTAACACCACCAAAACGCTCTAGCAATTCATATATACCATACAAAGAGCCGCGCTTGCGCGACCCTTTTACAATTACGCTACTGTCTTTTACAGATATTGAAAAACCTTCATCACCTAGATTATCTTCACTAGGCGAAGTAGTAATTAAAAGCTTTGTTTCATTCGTAATTGCTGTTGGGGCAACACTTATTTCACGACCTGTAATTTTATAGATATACGAACTAAATTCTTTAGCAGCATATTGCTGAGAAGCACTAGCATCATCTTCCAAAATGATTGTACATCTCGACAAATCAAGCTCTTTAGAGTGCAGAATTGCCGATTGAAGCAACAACCCAAAAAGAATTGATGTCTTAATTTTCACTTATAGTGATTCCCCGGGAATGAACTCAGGAGGCAAAACGAGATTTATCTCATGCTTTTCATCGCGCAAAAACATAAGTATTTCATCTGCCGCGTCGCGCCCATTTTTAAAAGGATTCATCTGCATTGTCGCTAACTCAATTGACGCACAATGCTCGTTACCCTTATGGGAAAGAACTAAGAGTTTAACATTTGATGGCACATCTATTCTTAAATGCTCAATGGCGGCAACAACACCAGTTGCTAACACATCGTCAGATACAACAATTAGCTCAGGCAACACACCAGCATTGTCGTTGTAATACTTGACAAAGCCATTATAACCTACTCTGCGAACTTGGCCAATAGTAACGGTGTCATGGCTTGAGGGGAAAAGAACTGTCTTTACTGAGATACTAGAATCTTCAAAACCATGAAGAAGAGGCTTTTCCTCTGTCGCTGGAACCCAAATAAACTGAACAATATCTTTAATTTGCTTTTCCTTGCAATAACTCAAAAGCTTCTCATTGGCCCCATATCGCTCACGCTTAATATAGCCGACACAATAAGGTAGCACACATTGACCATCTCCTACAACCACAAACCTAGCTGCTAAACTATTAAGCCGCTCGGTAACATCTGAAGAAGGCATAAGCGCTACGACTAAACTTACATGTTTATTTAGTGCTTTATCTATACGATCAAGTTTAGCCGCACCATTGTTATCACTATCAAGAAATAGCGTTGAAACAGAGTAGCCCTTCTCGCTCATCCCTTCTGAAAACGCATTAGCAAACGCACTACCATAATAAGAGCTAATCATACCTGGAACAACAATAAGAATATGTCCAAGATATGACCGCTCACTTTGCGAAAGGACTATAGTGCCTAAACGAGGACGAGGCCTAACGTAACCGTCTGCTACTAGATACTCAACAACATCAAGGGCGATGCTCATGCTAACACCGAAAATTTCGCGCATATCGCGCAGTGTAGGCAAAACATCGCCAGGCTTATAATACCCCGATTCGATGGCGCTAGCAAACCCCATACGAAGCTGCTGCGTCATCGAAACGGATGAATCGCGTTCAAGTTTAAAGGGTGGCAACTTCCACGCCAACTTACGTTTGCCTGGATGCAACTTACCCTCGCCCCTTGCACGCTTTGGTAGCTTGATGTCTTGAATATCTACTTTCAAACTAGCTCCCAACCCTTCGCGTATTCTCTGCCCCATGCATTCATCGCACGGGAACAATTAATAGGACGGCCTGTCTTGTCATCTATCTCAATATCAGAGCGAATGTCTGCGGCGATATTTGCTAAAAGCGGCATTTGTGAACTCATATAGCCTTCATCAGCAGGGTTGAATGTGCCTTGCTTTTGGGCTCTAAGTTTTTCAACAAAATCTGCCATATTAGCAACGTCAAGCTTAGCCGTTGGATTAGTAAGAGAGCCAACCTTCATATCAGCAGGCGGATAATTACGAATTTCCTTGCCGGCCGCGTCGTAAATTACAACATCATCCTGAAGACCAAAGAAGATTGAACCCTTTTCACCATAAACGATGCAACCTGCTTTCATATCATAGTCATTGCGTTTTGGTGTACGGCTCGAAATATCAAACACAATCTGTTTGCCGCCTGCGTATTCAAACGACATATTGTTTGTGTCAAACCATTCAAAATCATCGTTCTTAGGGAATAGCGTCATCGCGGAGCAAGTAACTCTCCTGGGGAAGCCAACTCCAAGCGCCCAACGCGAAATATCACTAAAGTGAACGGCGTTATTGCCTGTCTCACCTGTGCCCCAATGACGGAACCAGTGCCAATTATAGTGAACAATATTATCCTTAAATTCTTTACGAGGAGCCGGTCCTTGCCAAAGCTCCCAGTCAAGCCACTCTGGAACATTCGCCACTTTTCCGCGACCAATAGAGGCGCGCGAGCAAGAACAAAGGCATTTTGCAAATGTAAGTTCGCCAAGAGGCTTTGCCGCACTCTGCGCCCACTCAATCGCTTCACGATAAGTTTTTGACGCACGTCTCTGAGTACCAATCTGAAGCGTCTTACCAGTCTGCTTCCAAGTTTTGACAAGAATCTCACCTTCTTCTGGACAGAAGCAGCAAGGCTTTTCAAGATAGACAGACTTACCTGCTCGCATCGCAAGAACTGCTGAATATGCATGCCAATGGTCTGGCGTAACAGAAATAATACCATCGAGTTCCTTGTCTTCAAGAACTTTACGCAGATCCTTCTCTTTCTTGGGAGCAACGCCAGAAATCTTCTTAACCTGTTCAGCAGCATAATCACGAGCGCGGGCATCAACGTCGCACACATAAGCGATTTCAACGCCTGGCACCTCAAGAGCCGCAAGCATCATACGATTGCCGCGACCCTTGGCGTGACAACCGACAATAGCTAGCCTTACACGATTTGAAGGAGCACCAGCTCCAAAAACTCTGTTCGGGCTAGCGATGAAAAACGCACCGCTAGCTGCAGCTGCCTGTAAAAACTGTCTTCTTGTGTTCATGATTTTTCCTCAATACTTAAATTAGCACTCTTCGAATTGATCCTTGCCTACTCCACAGAAAGGGCAGGTCCAATCGCTAGGAAGATCTTCAAAAGCGACATTGTTATTATTGGCTGGGTCATATACATAACCACAAACCTTGCACACGTATTTCTTCATATTTTTGGACTCCTTTCGATTTATTTAAGTATTTCATTAGCAAGACGCTCAAGCGCTTGAAATTCTGTTTCTTTAGCCTCGCCTTTAATTGTGACGACTTCAGGCACAAACTCAAGTTCCTGAGCCCCTTCAAACATTGCACGCATACATTTAGCAGCTAATGGCGCCCACGACCCATTTTCAATAAGCGCGATTTTGCGACGCTTATATGCTCGTGAAGTAAGGTGATTAATAAATTCACGCATAAATGGGAATACACCCATATTATAAGTCGTAGTAGCAAGAATAAGCTTGCCGTATCTAAATGCGTCTTCTATAGCTTCATGCATATCTACACGCGCTAAATCATTGACAACAACCTTTGGGCAACCCTTCTCTTTAAGAATATTAGCCAACTTCTCAACTGCTTTAGCTGTATGTCCATACACGGAAGTATAAGCAATCATTACGCCAGGCGACTCTACTGCATAAGACGACCATATACTATATTTAGAAATGACATGATTTACCATCTCTAATGTATCATGCACCGGTCCGTGAAGCGGAAGAATACGAGCAATTTCAAGACTCGACGCCTTCTTTAAAAGCGCTTGAACATGGTCACCAAACTTGCCAACAATCCCGAAATAATAACGCCTTGCTTCGCAGTCCCATTCATCATCTGGTTTAAATGGTCCGAATCTACCAAAACCATCAGCCGAGAAAAGTGTTTTAGTGCTAGAGTCATAAGTAACTATAACTTCAGGCCAATGCACCATGGGGGCAGCAACAAAGTTAAGCACATGACCACCTAAATCAAGAGCATCACCTTCTTTAACGACTACTCTGCGCGAGGCATAATCATTATCGAAGAAGTTCTTCATCATAGCAAAAGATGGAGCGCTAGAAACTATTTTAGCGTCAGGATAGGCACGAGCAAAAAGATCTATGCATGCAGAGTGATCGCTCTCCATATGTTGAACGACGAGATAATCGACTCTATCAGTGTTAGCAGATATTTTCTCGAGCCATTCATCAGCCTTTCGCGCATCAACCGTATCCATCACTGCAATCTTATCGCCCTTTATAAGATACGAATTGTATGCCATGCCCTGTGGCACTTTAAACTGACCTTCAAAGAGGTCAATATCTAAATCATCAACTCCAATATAAAATATGTCATCAGTTATCTTCATAGCAGTTGTATTATAGCAAAAATACGGTATTAACGAAACTACTCTTTTTATAAAACTTTTAGTATACTACAACCTCCAGTATACGCATAAGGGCAAAAACCACTCGTTCGCAATCCCTACGGACAAGGTCTCAGACTTCAAGGCCGCCGTTGCCTCCGGAAAGAAGCTGCGGGAACTCGTGCTCGAACTCTCGCTCACGAACGCCCGCGAGATTGCCTCAACCGAAACCCCTCTAACATAGGGCAACGCTTCAAGCAATCTGGCATGATATGGTCTCTCAAAGGCGCGAAGGCACTAATCCCGCTACGCACGCTTTATAAGTCGAACCGCCTGGAGCAATTTTTCGCATACCTCATAAAGGATCTGAAGCAGGTCGACTGCGCAGCATAAACTACTCTGTCACAAAGTCAAAATGTCATTGGTTCTGCATAAAAATCTCGTTGCACCCTGGCAATATCTATTTCTGGTGGAACACTTATCTGATCATTACTTGGAAACCTTCCGGCCAGACAATTTTTCCACCGTCGCCAGTTACGATTGTATTCGCCGCGATACGCTCCTCGTAATTCCCGCCTGTCCAACCTTTACCACCTTTATGGTCACGCGAAAGAAGTTTTATTTTACTCGAATTCAAATAAACCTTTGCGTTTGATGCCTTTAAAACCATATCCTTCAACACAAGGGTAGATCCAATCTTCCATGTATCATTCTTGACCGTTATAGAATTACCACCAGAAATAATTACACGAACCTTTCTGTATTCCGAAAGATTATCATTGGACATAGGAATATAAACCGTTCCTGAAGTATTATACGCTTGGTCGATAAATAGCTCCCCAACGCCTGAACCATCCTCTCGGTAGTATGTTCCGCCTGTATATCCACCTGCACTAATGGATACCCCATAATCACTCCATCCAATGCGCTCAGTTTGGTAAATCGCAATTCTTCCAGCAGAAGAATGCTGCGCCCAACCATCACCAGCCGTCGATCGAACTGAAATTGAACCAGCACCTTTTACACTAGCTCCAGAAACCCATACACTTCCGCCAGTACCAGGAGCATAACTAACAACCGACGAGCCAGCTTTTATTTCGCAATCCAACACGACATGCCCATCTGCAATTAGCCTAAATGCGCCGCCGCCGTGTGCACCAGCCGCATAACCATGAGATCCCAAAGAAAATGGATGCAATATTGATCCGTATGGTTTATTACCTGCTTGAGACCCCAATCCTGCAAAAGCAGAGCCGCCCGTACCGCCTGCAGTCCTCCCTGGACCAATCGCGCCACTACCAAAGCCTTTATTCTCAATATTTACCGAAGAACCAGCCTCTAAAGTCGCATCACCTGCAACTTCAAAGTTGAGCTTATACACCTCCTTATTACCAGAAGTAGTCGCACCGTGCGTCAATGTTACCCCTCTTTCAAGAAGAAAATCTCCATCGATTTCGTTAGGGCTCGCCCAATAACCGAAAGAGCACGTCGCTCCAGAGAGCATATAAAGCCCTCCTGCGATATCATGCTTATAATTCGACGTGAAATTAACCGTTCCACCGTCGCCGCCAATGACGATTTCTCCTGTTGCTAAGTTACTAGACGTATTGACGGTCCAAGTTACGCCTGATGCAGGACATATACAAATCTGTGTTTCTGCTTGCGGAACTATCCCGTTCGCCCAACAAGACTCAGTCGAAAACCCTGTCCCGCCGCCAATCCATTCTGCGGCAGCCGCAGGAGAAAAGTCGCAATTAAGGCTATTCCCGTTGCCATCGGTAGAAAGCGCCCCGAGTTTGATATCCGCGCCCAAAGACGCGTCGCAATTCGATAGAACTACGCCTCTCAGATGCTGCGGACCTGTAACTTTCAAATTCCATGGACCAGTCGAGCCAACTGAAAGCACATGGTCATACGCGCCGCTCTCTCCGACAAGACCGAAAAGCGAAAGATGATATACCTCTACAGTCTGTCCCGCGGCAAACGCGAGCGATAGGGGATTGGTCACGCGAGAAAGGAAGTGCCGCGCCTTAAAGCCGTTTTCAAACTCAATCGACCCGCCAGATTTAGCCACAGTTATCCGCGAATACGAATTATTCCCCAAATCCACTTTCTGATAGCCGTCACCTTCAAACTTCAGAACATCATCCACCCCGAATGTCATCGTACCCAAAGACGAAAAGGCGTTTGTGACGATAAGATCTCCTCCTGAAAGCGTAATTGCCGCGCCCGCTTCATTCGTGAGCGAGTTCACGACTGTGTTGTTCGCTATCAATGGATAACGATCGCGACCGCTAGGAATTAAAATACAATTCTCTTCATTCGGAACCATCATAGGATTCCAATTGCCAGCGTCAGTCCACGATGTACTTATGTTACCAGTCCACTCAACAAGATCGCCAGGCTTTGAAGATGCCATAATTGACCAACCGATATTGTTGCCCAAGTCAACTCCGTCTTCATCAAGCGGCATCATACCGGACGAAGCGTCAGAATCTTTTACATCACAATAAGAGATTGATACCGTCGCATCTGGCTCAATGGAAAGTTGCCACTGCGAATCGTCCGTCTTTGAGAGAAGATTAATTGCATTGCCCTCTTCACCCGCGAGTGATAAACTTCCTTTAGAAAGAATGGTTGTTTTGTTTCCTGATCCTTCCCCGAAGCGGATCGTCTTTCCGGGGGTTGTACAAGACAACGAAAAGAATTTGTTCGCGCCTTCAATTACAGCATCTTCGGGCCCCTCGAAAGTAACCTTCGACCCCTCCTCGCAACTAAACTTCCCCTTCAGAGTGCAAAGGCGCTTCGTTATCCTAAGATTTGCACCACTTGGAAGTTTTAAATGTGCACCATTAGTAACGATAACTGTCCCGAACACCTCGTTGCGGTCAATAACAAGTGAATCCATAGAAGTAGCACAATAATAGCTAGTTGGAGTAATATTACCGCTATCAATTAAAAGCGTACCCTCCCCATACACGTCACCGGCATGTTCAAGATATATCGTTCCACATCCAGCTTTCGTCGTGGCGCAACCATACGCCTTTACGGAGCCTTTGAATGCGTCGAACGAGTCTGCCACGGATTGGCGTATTGAAATACGACCGCCACCAGCGCCCGAAGAGCTCGTAACGCGTCCAGCCGATGCATCTATTGTTCCTTTACCAGAGATAGAGCCGACTTTTAAGTATATACTCCCGCCAGTGCCGTTGTAGTAGTTCAAGCCCGCCTTACTAAGGACAGAAATCGTCCCATCAACTACTAGTTCACCAGCCACCTCAAGATACACTGCTCCGCCAGCCTTATATGACTCATTATTCCCACTATTTCCAGCGCCTCCCAAATCCTTCGGTTCACGTATAGACCCCCAACAGCGCCTACTGGTAAGTTGATTACTATGACCTCCTACACCACCATAAGCAGGTTGATTAACGAGGTTACCTGTACCTATAGAACCGAAAGTTGCTCCATCAAAAGGCCCCTTCAAATCACCATTGACGCTGGCTCCAGAAGCTATATTCATCGTAGAGCACTTAAGACAAAGTTTGTACTGATTAGACTTGTTATTGTTAATGCGGTGCGTCAATGTAGCGCCGCGAGCAACAGTTACCTTGCCAGCGACCTTGTTTAACTCAACTCCGTTACAGAAATTAACCGTTGGGTAAGCTTTTCCTTCGCCGCCGCCCACAATAAATTCGCCAATGTCCAAAGGTGAATTCACCGTAACGGTATAAGCCGAAGCCTTATTAGGCAGTATTACAATGGAATTTGCGCCAGGAACAACACCAAGACTCCAATTGGCGGCATCTTCGAAATTACCCGAGCCGCCCGTCCATATATTAAGTTCATCCGATGCAATGCTTGAGCAGGTAATGGAGCACTGCGATTCAACAACAGGAATATCAAAAGATATTGAGGAATTATCCATTTCATTCATTACCGCGCCTGCTGGCAAGTTACCCCAAGTGAAGTATGCATGATCTCCCTCTGATACATTGCGCGCGTATACCGTCACATTAGACGTTGCAAAGACATTAGGAAGTTGAATTGAAGAACCCCAATTCTCGCCATCAAAAGAAAATTCCGTATTTTCATCGCTAGATGACACAGCAAGATTAAACCTCGCCGCTTTACAAGTAATTTCAAGATCTTCTGGCGGGTTTTTAAATTGAACTTGAGAATTGTTCTTATCAAGGAATTCAGCATCTGAGGGAAGCCCAGACCAGATAAAATGCGCTCCTTCAAAAACTGAATTTTGAGCTTTGATGGTAACGGTAGAGGCATTTTCTACATCGTCTGCAACAATACTCGAGTGCCATGTTTCGCCATCGAAAGAAAGTTCCGTCTCGCTGTCAGCCGCCGAACAAGCAACCGTTGTCTTAACACCAATTCCGAGAAAACGCTCTCTGTCAATTGCAAGGTTTGTGGCAATTTCCTCTGCGGTCAACTCCCTATTATAAAACCTTATGGCATAAAGTCGCATTTTAGCACTAGTATTATTTGCCGCGCAACCAAGCCACACCGTATTCTTTGTGGGATCTGTCGATCCACCTTTGTTAGTGAGAATTACATCTCCATCATCAATACTAAGGCTGGCACCTGTAGTAGAATTGATTCTTATGTTAAGTAAAATATCCTTATTTATGTATGATGATGTACTAATGCTAGGACATGCCGACGCTTTGCCTGGGAAACTGGTACCATTTCTATACTGAAGGCCTCCTATTGCCCCATTCTTACAAATTGTATTATCTTCTCTTTGGTCGAGAATAAGTTGGCGGTAATTATTGCCGCCACCGACGGAAAGATAACCGCTAAACTTTAAATATGCTTCTGGCCGCACAAAAATCTGCACTGTCATCGCCTTATCTTTTAAAGCAGTTAAGATCGGGGCACTTGCTATCGAATAATACGCTTTAGCTCCTGCACCAGCAAAAGAAAGATATGTATCTTTTATAGATATGGTACCCGACTTCGATGCTCCTGATCCAGAAACGATATCTTTCCATGTAGTGGCGGAAGCATTATGGATATCTCCTTGTTCGGCACTCCAGCCTGCATTCGCAATTGCATCAAACTGAGCGATAAGTCCGTCTTGCACATAGTTCTTAACCGTCTTATCACCGTATGCAAGCACATTATTAGCCGTAAAGATAAGTATAATCCCTATAGCAAACCTACTCACAGAACAAAAGGATTTTATGATATTATTCATTATCTCTTCCTTTATAATATATTATTTTGTTAAATTATAGCATTTACCCCCCCCCCCTGTCAAACGCTTTCTTCAAAAGTAGCTTTTTCTTGCTGCTTTTCTTACCGTTGTGCGCATCTCGCGCTTACAACATGATAGGAGATGATGAGCTTCTTGATCCTCAAAAACTATTATTCGGGTGCAACAATTTTTATCTTGCGACCATCTGGCAAAATAAAGCTTAATTCCACAGAGCGTAGCGCTAACGGGACGCGTTTTTTCGAACCATACTTTACATCACCTGAAACAGGATGTCCTGCCTCCGAAAAATGAACTCTTATTTGGTTCTTTCGCCCCGTCTCTAACTTAACTTCGACATTTGTTGCATTTTTTAATCGAGACAACACCTTCCATCTGGTAATAGCTTTTTTGCCACCGTTAAGAACAGAACGCACCCTATAACCATCTGCGTCCTCAAGCATATAAGTCTCAAAAACACCTTCATCTTCTTCTATTACACCGTCTACTGTGGCGTGATAAGTCTTTTCTGTTAAATTAGCCCAGTCTGATCTAAAATAATTAGCAACCTCTTCACTCTTGGCAAAAATCATCACTCCACTAGTATCCTTGTCTAGCCGATGAACCAACCATGCCCTAAGCCTGCTTTTTTGTTGACCCTTACGAAGATAATCGCTTAAGATATTTTCTGCTGTAATTTGCGATTGCTGCTCTCGCCTAGTTCCATAAAGCGTGTGCGTACTTAGCAATCCCGCCGGTTTATCTATAACGATGACATTTTTGTCCTCGTAAAGAATTTTAAATGGTAGCCTTTTGCCAGAACGACGCTTCAATTTACCACCTCAACCAAACCTTGCTAAAAACTCGTCCTCTGTTATTATAGGTATTGAAAGAGCTGCTGCCTTCTTATTTTTAGATGATGAAGATGTTGCATCATTATTAACTAAGAAAGACGTCTTAGATGAAACAGCAGAGGCAACCTTGCCGCCTTGAGATACAACATAAGCTTTAAACTCGTCTCGATTAGCATAATGAGTAACATCGCCTGTTATGACAAATATAAAGCCAGAACACTTGCCCCCAGCAGGCTCCTTAAATTCTTCAAGCGTAACTTCTGAAAGCACATCTCTTACTAATGCGATATTCTCTTCATCATGACACCAACGCACAAACTCTGCTGATTTCGCAGGCCCTATCCCGTCAATATCAGAAAAGACTTCTTCTTCCGCTTTTGATGCAACTTCAAAAAGCTCTACCACCGAATAAGCAGATAAAAACTTTCGCGCAACATCTGGGCCGCACAATGGAATAGAAAGCGCATTAATAAACTTTACCGCATCTATCGTTCTGGCAGATTCGATGGAATCTACAATTTTTTCTGCACTCTTTTCTCCAAATCCTTCCAATCTGGCTATATCGTTTTTATGACTGCCGAGCCTGTAGATGTCACCAAAATTCTTTATCCAGCCACAATCTATGAATCTTGCCAATGTCTTACCTGCTAAACCATCGATATTAGCACCTGCTTTTGAAACAAAACGCATAAACTTGCGCAATTCCCGTGCTGGGCACTTCGCGCTCGTGCAACGCAATGTCTTCGTGCCGGACTCTGATATATTTATCTCAGTAGGCGCACCACAAACTGGGCAAAAAGAAGGAACCTCAAATTCTCCACACGGAGCTTTTACAGAGACAATTTTAGGAATAATTTTGTTGGCTTTTATTACCTCTATCTCTGTACCACTACCAGCTATACCAAGCCTCTCGCATTCTGAAATATTACAAAGAGAAGCGCGCTTAACTATAGTGCCTTCAAGTTCTACACTCTTAAACACCGCAACAGGAGAAATCGAAGCTACCGCTGTACTCCACTCGATTCTCTCTAGCGTCGTAAAAGCAGACTCATCCTTCCATTTAAAAGCGATACCCGAACGAATCGCGTGATGACCAGTTACAGAACCAGAAGCGGCATACTCCAAATCATCATACGAGACGACAAGTCCATCTACTGGATAAGGATTAATACGACTTGTTACTTTATATGTCCACCCATCAATAACTTCTGCTAGCGTCTGTTGGGTAGGCTCGACTACTAACTCCGATTCAACATGCTCAAAGCCTAAAGAAGTAATAAACGATACGGTCTTGTCTTTCGTCGTAAATTTTTCGTCTGAGTCGACTATAGAAAAGACAACCCATCTTATTTTGCGTAACTTTAATTCATTAATATCCTTTAAAGAAAGAGAGCCTGATGCTAGGTTACGGGGGTTAGAATAAACTTCTTGAGAAGTTGCTAAAAACTCTTCGAAGTCAGCATACGAAATCACAGCTTCTCCACGAAGCACAAGATGGCCCTTGTAATCAATTTCATCTAATATGCCAGTTATCCCAGCAGACAAATGCGTTATATTAGTCCCAACATGACCATCGCCTCTAGTCACTACACTTTTTAACTTACCACCACCGTAAGTTACAACTAAAGTTAAGCCATCAAGTTTCCAAGAAAGCCACACCCGCTTTAGCGAAGCCCATGATGCCAACTCCGCAACGCTCTTAGTTTTGGCTAAAGAAAGTGCTGGGTGTTCGTGCGCCTCCTTGCGCCCTGCAAGATTATCTGAAGAAACTCTCTGAGTAGGAGAATCATCAAGTATGACACCTGTTTTTTTCTCAAGTTCCTTTACTCTATCAAAAAGAGCATCCCACTCAAAATCCGTCATCAATTCGCCGCGACCGGAGTAGTACGCATCTGCGGCCTCATTAAGACGACGCACAGCCTGCTTCATTTCTTCAATCATACTCATTTCCTGCGCTTGAAAACCCATTTCTTCTGGATTGAATATGAACCGAAAAACAGCCCCGTCTCTACCAGGATTTTTACTAGCGTAATCCAAAAACCGCGCACATCACCGATACGCGACAATAACCCAGTAAATACCGCAGACAGCAGTGCTATACCAATCGCCAATAACCAATACTGGAAATAACTACGCTTGCGAACTTTCTGTTTAAAAACTACAAACCTATTGTATAAATACTGAAAATTACCTGAAATAAAACGCGCAACAGCAAATGCAATTAAGATATGCATCTCTCTACCTGTCGCGCCTTTATTGAGGAGTGCTATCAAAACGCTAAACACGATGTTATCTAGAAGAAATGCCGCTACTGAAGAAATACAAAATTGCAAGAGCGAACGATAAATGCGGATAGCATCTTTAATCGGATGAAAATGACTAGAGGCATTATCCTGTATATAAATTGTATCTATCGGCACTTCAACAGGCAGCGCATCGTGGCGCTTTGCGTCTGCCAGCATCGTCATCTCATACTCGTAGCGCTTGCCGGGCAACTTTGACGCGCGTCGGATAAGCTTATGTGGAATGCCTCTTAACCCAGTCTGGGTATCTGAGACTTTCATTCCTGTCAAAAGGAAGAAAACAAAAATCGTAAACTTATTGCCGAATATCGAGCGAAGCGGCACCTTGCCAGTAAACCGGCGAACACCAAGTGTTAGCCCATTAGGGTTTTCAATCATCCGCTCGGCTACACGAACAATATCTCTAACTATGTGCTGACCATCGGCGTCAGCAGTAATAACTCCTGCGGCATCTGGATACGCCTCAAGAATATACACTAAGCCAGTTTTTATCGCCGCACCCTTGCCGCGATTGACTTCATGCTTTAATATCGCATCTGAAAAATCTTTAGCCTTCGCAAAAATCGCATCCGACTTTGTCGAGCCATCATCCACTAAAACGATACGCTTAAAAACTGGCCTAAGTTCAATAAGCAAGTTTATAAGCTTATCATCCGGCTGATATGCCGGAATTAAAACTACGCATTGATCAAGTGTGTTCACAACGAAACAACCTCCTTCACGATACGATTAATCGCACAGCCATCGCTATGAAGTAAAGACATTGCATTATCCAAACGCTCTACACTTTGGCGACGCTCAACATCATCTGTTAGCCACTTTGAAAGATATTCACAAACATTCTCTGGCGTAAAATCTGCTTGCAAAAGCTCCGGCATAGGCTGTTGGCCTTTACCAGCACACTTATCCCAAATAACATTAGCTAAGCCTGCGTACTTCGTACCTTTTATCATCCTTCTTAAAATAAATTCCGTTATGGGCCCGACCTTATAAACTAAAACTGTCGGGCATCGCGCAAGCGCCGCCTCTAACGTTGCAGTGCCGCTAGCTACAACAGCACATCTAGCACGGCACAAAAGCTCTCTAGCACCGCCGTCAATAATCTCGACTTTTGGCATTAACTTCGCAAATTTCTCTAATGCCTTGCGTGCCCTAGCATTTGCCGCGGGAATAACAATCTTCAAGTTTTTATTCTGCAAAAGCTCTATCGCCTTCACGAGTATAGGCATGTGTCGCTCTATCTCATACACGCGGGAGCCTGGCAGCACCGCCAAAAGCGACTCATCGCGTTCTAAAGATGAAATATTTCTAAAATCATCAAAGAGCGGATGACCAACAAAAACAGCAAAATCTCTCTTGTAATAAGGTGGCTCAAATGGAAAAAAGCAACAAAGCCTATCAAACGCTTTTTGTATCCGTGGTATTTTACCTTTCTTCCAGGCCCAGACTTGAGGAGAGACAACATGAAGAGTGCGGATGCCTAGTTTTTTGGAATATTCGGCTATTGGAATATTCATGCCTGGATAATCTACTGTAACAACTATATCGGGCCGCCACGAACGCACTGCATTAAGCATCACTCGCCTTACACGCATAAAGAAAAACAACTTCTTTATAACTGGCCAAAAGCCCATCACCGCAAGATCTGCAATAGAGAAACCATAATCACTATAACCACGAATCTCATATTCACGCCCCAAGCCTTCAGCTATCTGGCGAGCATACGCTAAACCAGACTCTTCACCGCTAAGAAGGAGAATTTTTTTCATGGCTCTGTTGGCGCTGCAGGTAAATCTGTTTTTATACCTACTATCGCTATTGAATGACGATTAGCAAACTCCATCACTTTTTCTTTATCAAGCATTACTAGGCGATTTGCATGAAAAGCTAACGCTGTAATCCCCGCACGCTTCATAACCTTAAGCGTTTTTAAACCCACTACTGGTATATCAAAACGCATATCATGCCCTACGCGAGCAGCCTTAAAAACAACTCCACCTCGACCATCAAGTTTACCTGCTCTCTTAATCGCCGCGTTTGTGCCTTCAAAAGCCTCTACCGCAAGAACCATGCCATCTTTAACTACAACTGTCTGCCCTACATCATGACGCCCCATATCCTCAACCACCTTGGAGGCATGGATGACATCCTTAAGCTCTTGCTCCGAGAAATCTCGCTTTGCAATACACCCCTCTCCAGGAAGGGAGTCTTGCATGTAAAGAGAAGCGGGCAAAATCTTTAACCCTGCTTCTTCAAACTTTTCAACTAATTTACCGAATAAAGAGTGAGCGTTTTTAGCATTAAGTTCCGATAACCATTTAATGGTTTCCTTATCGAACCGAGTTCTAAAAAGCGAAAGAGGAGAAATTTGACCAGCTAGAATTGCACCTTCGTAGCCAGCTTTAGAGGCCCACGATACTGCCGTAGCAATCTCTCCTAAACCAAACTCTATAACGGCATCTGCTAAAGAACGGACGCGGCGTGACGTAGAGCCTTTTACGGCAAGAACGTCAACTTTCGCCACGCCCGCTTTTTTGGCATTTGTCACCAACAGCTCCGGATAAACTCCGGAGCCTGCTATGACAAGTAACTTTTTCACAGCCCCTTCGTCTTGAGGAACTTATACGACTCAGTAACGGCGTAGAGCGAGTCAAAATGCTTTTCGCATTCAACAACCATCCACTTGGAGCCGTTTGAGCTTGCTGTTGCTATAACCTTATCCCAATCAACACCGATTGCACCGGGCTGACCAGGCTGACCGAGAATCGCGTCAAACTTCTTAACGCCCTTGCCCATACCATTTTCCTTAGCGTGGACATTAATGGATCTATTGGGATACTTGAGGAATTCCTTGCAGGGATCGACACCTGCGCAAACGCTCCAGCCAACATCCTGCTCCATCTGAACGCGCTTATCGGTATTGGTGAAGAAATAATCCCAATAAGACGTACCATCTTCAAGCTTAAGCTGATGCTCCCACATATGATTGTGAAGCGCAATATAGCAGCCTTTCTTTTCAGCGGTCTCTGCAGCCTTGTTATAGTATTCGCAAAGCTTCTTCATATCATCAAGCTTAGGTGTGCCCTTGCCGTTCCAACCGCAACCGGCAGGAACATTACCGCCACCAGGGCAGCAAATATAATTACAACCATAAGAAAGCTGCATATCGAGATATTTCTCAATTACATCTGGACCAAACTCTTTACGCTGGCAGTGGATACCGCAGTTGACTAAGCCGTTGTCTTTAAGAACTTTCGTAAGCTCCGCGGCAGAAACACCATAATAATCACCTGCGAAAAACTCCACGCCCTTGTAACCAATTTTAGCTACATCTTCAAGAGTCTTTATAATACCATTGGTCTTGATGTAATTCTTGATTGAATACAACTGTAATGCCAACTGAGGCTTGCAAGACTTGCATGCACCAGCAACTAATTTGCATGCCGCATTGCAATCAGAAAACATAGCCATACCACCTAGTGCTGCCGCGCCGCCTAGGAACCCTCTTCTTGATATATTGTTCATATTGTAATCCTTGATTTTATTGTTGGATATTTGAATTATATCACATTTTTGGGCTTTTGGACAAAACTTTATTTCCGTCCTCTGTGACAAGGACTAAATCCTCGATTCGCACGCCAAGATTACCTTCCAAGTAAATTCCTGGCTCAATTGTCACAATCATCCCTGGTTCAAAAACGCATTTGGATTTTTTGGAGGCGATTGGCGCTTCATGCACCTCATAGCCAACACCATGGCCTAACGCGTGACCGAACGCGTCTCCAAAACCGCCCTGCGTGATTATATTCCGCGCAACCGCGTCTAGCTCTACTCCCGTCATCCCGGGCTTAAGAGCGTCGACTGCCGCTTGCTGCGCGCGTTTCACAAGTTCATAGACGCGCCTATAAAGAGCGGATGTGCGCTTTGGCGGTATCGTACGTGTCATATCGCTGCAAAAGCCGTTCACCTTGACGCCCATATCAACCAAAAGCGCCTCTCTGCCATTCCACAGAGTATCATCGGGCATGTGATGACATTCCGCGGCGTTTGCGCCTACGCACACGATAGTTTCAAACGCTTCTCCGTCGCCATACTTAATCATTGCCGACTTTATGACGCGCGCCATATCGCGCTCCGTCATGCCAGGCTTGAAACGCGGAAACGAATACGCCCAAACCTTGTCATTGATCTTCGCGGCATTAGCGACGCCTTCTATCTCGACATCGGTTTTCTTGGCCCTCAGGCTGTTGAGGATTTCATCTGCCTCGCAAAACTTCGCCTGATAAAAACGCAGCTTGAAATCAAGATATTTCCTATGACTGACTTTTGACTCGTAGGCTACTTTGCCCGCTTTGTGGGCTGTAAAATCCGACATTTCTTTGACATCCAGAAACGGGCACAACCTTCTGGCGGCGGGAATATAACGGAAATCCGTATACAAAACAGGCTTTTTGGGAGCTCTTTCAACAATTAAAACAGCAGCGTCAAACTCTACGCCAGTAAGAGCTTTTATATTGAATTTATCGCAAAGCGCGACTGCATCAAGCCGCCTTTTCGACATCATCTTTTGTAGTTCGTTAATTCTCATTCTGTGATGACGCGGTCAATTTTTCCAATTCTTCCGATGCTTCTTCCCACTCGACAGAATACCTGTCGATCTCAAATTGCAACGTTCTGACGAGGCGATTGACCTCTGCAAAATCAGTATCGGGGCGAGGATTAAACAGTTCTTGACTAGCCTCGTCCAGCGACTTCTGCAACTCATCGAGTTTTTGCTCAGCCCTTTCTATGCGCTTTTTAAGCTCTTTAACTACAGGCGCAATTTTCGCCCGTTCTGCCGCGCGCTCGCGACGCATTTGTTTCTGCGAGACCGTGACGCGCTGAGCCTGAGACTCTTTGACTTCGACCTGAGGCTTTTTCTGCGTGAGAGCATCCTCCTCGCGCTTCTGGCAGTAATAGTCGTAACCGCCAGGATACCGCGATATGCCCTCTCGGGTGATTTCGAGAACGGATGTCGCTACATTTCTCACAAACTCAATATCGTGCGACACCAGAACCACGGTGCCGGAGTAATTTTTTAAAGCTTCCTGCAGCAAGCGCCTGCCGTCAAGGTCAAGGTGTGTAGTCGGTTCGTCGAGCAGCAGCAAATTAGGCTTCGAAAGGAAAAGACACAGAAAAGCCAATCTGATTTTTTCGCCGCCTGAAAGAACTCCTGACGGTTTTTCCACATCGTTTTCGTCAAATCCAAACGCGCCGAGCTGATTGCGAAACACTTTCTCTGGCCCGCCGCCATGATTATCCCAAGTGTTTTTGGCTATTCTGTATACCGTCAAATCCGGAGGGATTGTTTCTGCAAGTTCTTGACTTAAGTATCCCGGCACCACGTTATGACCGATGACGGCCTTGCCCAATGTTGGCGTGCGAACGCCGGCCATTATCCTCATGAGCGTCGTTTTGCCGAGACCGTTATAGCCAATCACAGCAACCTTATCGCCTCTTATAACGTTGAAATCGAGATCTTTAAAGACATATTTCTGCCCGTCATAAGAAAAGCCCGCGGATTCGCACCTGAACATTTCAACTCCGGAGGGCGGAGGCTCAGCGAGGCGCAAACGCCCGGAATTCATGCCTCTGCGCGGCAAAACTATCCTGTCTTCGTCAAGTTTATCAAGAAGCTTCTGTTTGCTCTGCGCTTGCGATGCGGTTGAGGCCTTTGCCCTGAAACGGTCAACGAATCGCTGGAGCTGCTCCCTCTGGCGGTCTTGATTCGCTTTGGCCGCCTTGAGATGCTCCAAGCGCACCTCTCGCTCGTTCAGATACCAATCAAGATTGCCTTCATACCTGACCGCGGTGCAGGCATCGACCTCAACTGTAATGGAAGTGAGAGAGCGCAGAAGATATCTGTCGTGCGAGATAAGCATCAGCGTGCCGTCGTAAGCCTTCAAAAACTTTTGCAACCACTCGACGGCAGGCAAATCCAGATAGTTTGAAGGCTCGTCCAAGAGCAGCAAATCAGGCTTCGACGCCAACACCCGCGATAATTCCGCACGCATGCGCCAACCGCCTGAAAACTCAGAAAAAGGCTTGGAGAACTCTTCGACGGAAAACCCAAGACCACCAAGCGCGACCTTAACGCGAGTATCTATATCATAGCCGCCTAAATGTTCAAACTTCGTCTGAAGTTCACCGTATCGGTTCATTTTTCTCGGATCGGAAAGATCTTGCTCGAGCTCCATCATTTCAGCTTCAATCTCAGAAAGCCCCGGAACGCCGCGCAGAGAATATTCAAGCAGCGTTTCTTCCGGCGAATCAGGCTTAGGATTCTGCCGCGTCCAGCCGATTGTCGGCGAAGACTCTATGACGAGCTCTCCCTTGTCTGCCGAAATTTCTCCAAGAATCAATTTGAACAGAGTCGACTTGCCGGAGCCGTTAGGCCCGACAACGCCGACTCTTTCTCCCTTATTGACGCGAAAGGAGACGTCCGTGAGCACATCCTGGTGCCCATAGTGCAGACTTACGCCTTGAAAATCAAGCACCTTTGCCTCCGAATTTATCTTATAGGCTCAACATGCCAGATATTCTTAGCATACTCTAGAACTGCACGATCAGAGGAGAAATAACCAGACCTAGCAATATTAATAAGCGACATCTTATTCCAAAGATCTTGATTATGATATGTCTTATCGATTCTCTCCTGCGCTGCAACATATGCCTCAAAATCTGCTAAGAGCATATAGTGATCATTGTAATCCAAGAGATTACGAATTATTGGATCAAATAGCCCCCTATCTGCATACGAGAATGCATTAGCTGAAATAAGATCTATCGCTGACTTAAGCGCAGGATTCTTTTCGTAATATTCACGCGACACATAACTTGGCCTAAGCTTTTGAACCTCATCAGCACGAAGCCCAAAGAGGAACATATTTTCGTCGCCAACTTCACGATGAATCTCAACATTAGCGCCGTCATAGGTACCAAGCGTTAATGCGCCATTCATCATAAACTTCATATTGCCGGTCCCTGACGCCTCCATGCCCGCCAAGGATATCTGCTCTGAGACTTCAGAGGCTGGCATAATTTTCTCAGCCAAAGAGACTCTATAGTCTGGCAGGAAGACAACTGAGAGTTTGCCGCGTGTGCGCTTGTCGGAATTGACGACGTCCGCAATGCCGTGAATCAGGCGTATTATAAGCTTTGCCATGTGATATCCAGGCGCTGCCTTTGCCGCGAAAATAAATTGACGCGGAACAGGGTCAAACGAGCTGTCTTCACGCAGGCGGTTGTAGAAGTAAATAATATAAAGAGCAAGCAAAAGCTGCCGTTTATATTCATGAAGTCTCTTTACTTGAACGTCAAATATCGCATCAGGATTTAGTTTAATACCTAAATCTACTTTGGCATGATCTACTAGCAGTTGCTTATTTTCATATTTAATCTCTGCTAGTCGCGAAATAACCGACGAATCTGAAGTATACTTCTCCAAGCCCTTAAGCATATCAAGGTTTGTAACCCAATCTTCGCCAAGTAATTCTGTAACGAGCGAAGCGAGCTTTGGATTTGCTTTAAGAAGCCAACGACGAGGAGTTATACCATTTGTTACGTTAAGGAAGCGCTCTGGCGCATACTCGTAGAAATCTTTAAACAAAGACTCCTTAAGGATGTTTGAATGAAGCTCGGCAACGCCATTTACAGAGCTACTTGCTACTATGCACATATTAGCCATACGCACATAGCGCTCTCCTGATTCATCAATAAGGCTCATCCTCTGTAAGCGATCCATATCACCAGGATACATCGTATTGATGCTACGCAGAAAACGCCCATTGATTTCGTAGATAATCTGCAAATGACGCGGAAGCAGCCTCTCCATCATTGCAACAGGCCATTTCTCGAGAGCCTCGGGAAGAATCGTGTGGTTCGTATACCCAATAGAGCGGCGCGTGATATCCCAGGCGCGTTCCCACTCGACACCATGAATATCAATAAGAACACGCATAAGCTCTGGTATTACAAGAGCTGGATGAGTTTCGTTAAGATGAATAAACACCTTCTCTGGAAGCAGCGACCAATCATTATTAAGCTCACGGAAACGGCGTAGAATATCGTTAAGCGAGCAAGCAACAAAGAAGTACTGCTGTCTTAGACGAAGCTCCTTACCTGCCATCGTATTATCGTTGGGGTAAAGCACCTTTGTGAGATTTTCTGCATGAACCTTGTTTTCAACGGCATCTACATATGAACCTTTGTTGAAATCCGAAAGATCAAATTCGTCAACTGCTTTAGCAGACCAAAGTCTTAAAGAGTTTACCGTTTTAGTATAGCCGACGATTGGCAAGTCGTATGGCACACCTTCAACAACTTCAGATGGTACCCAGCGCCACTTCATACCTCCTTCATGAGAGAGGCAATCAACATGGCCGCCAAAGCCTACTTGGAGCGAATACTCTGAGCGCTCCATCTCCCACGGATAGCCGTGCTTTAACCACTGATCTGGCTCTTCGACTTGGCGCCCCTCTACTATCTTTTGCCTAAAGATACCATAGTCATACCTTATGCCATAACCCATGCCTGCTAAATCAAGAGTAGACATTGAATCAAGATAGCACGCAGCTAATCGCCCTAAGCCACCGTTACCTAAACCAGCATCAGTTTCAAAATCTCTAAGCTCGTGCCAATCGATGCCATACTCGCCAAGCGCATCGCTACACATCTTATCAGCCTTTAGATTTATAACATTGTTACCCAAAAGGCGACCCATAAGAAATTCAAGTGAAAGATAATAAACTCTTTTAGTGTTAAGCTTATGATATTTCTCTTGAGTATTTATCCAACGCTCTACAATTCTATCGCGAACAGCATTTGCAAACGCGGTGTAACGGTCTCTAGGCGTTGCCCGCAATACACCTTTACCAAGAGTATATCTTAAATGCCATTCATAATCATACTTTAGCCCTTCAACCGTCATTTCGGCCCGGCTATGTCTTAAGCTTTTCTTGTTTTTATCGCTCATAAAACTTAATTAATCTCTTAAATTTATTACTTAAAAATCCCCTTGAAAAGTTTGCCAGCGTCCTTAACTGCCTCGCCGACACCTTTTACAGCTTCTTTAGTCTCTTTCACGGCCGAACTTGAAACGCCCGCTGCGCTCTTAAGCGCGTCAATACTTACGTTTGACAAACCCTCGCCCAATGAAATTACACCATCGGCAACAGCCCCGCACGATTTAATTAGCGCATCAAGGATAGTTACTAAAACTTCACTAAAAACAACACCGTTTGACTCTTTGCCAATATCCTTAAGCTCCATATTTGGAACAGGCAAAGGCATTAAACCTAATTTAATCTTAGCGCCTTCAAGCTTAACTAAATCAATAACAACCTTCTTTTCTTCCTCTTGCGCTTGTGGCTCTTCCTTTTCTACTTCACTTGTTGCTATTGTCTCTTCATCTTTAGACGCATAAGATGAAATATATTCAAAATTATTTGTACCATTTGAGGATACATATGAAACAAAAAGATCTTTTATTAACACGCTTTCAATGACAATTACATTTGTCTTTAGCGATTGCATTGAAAGTTTTATGTCAACATGACCTACTCTAACAGCATCGGCGTCTCTAAAGCCTTTAGGATTTTTAAGTAGTATACCCTCTGCTCTAACTTGTCCATTATATGGGTTTATTGAAAGATCATCAATCTCAAAATCTGTCCCTGTTATATCAGGAACAACACTCTCTGCAACAATCTTAGACACCGATCCAAGCCACAAAGGAGAAGCAACCAAAAGAACTATAATGCTCGCTAAAACAATTAAAGTTATTTTTACGGCTTTTTTCATTTCAACTCCTCAATAGTTATCTTAGTCCTTAAACCAGAGCCTACTATTTCAACTTCCATCACGCTCGGCGCCCAACGCTCGCCAAATTTCTTTAGCCTCGTCCCCCAAAGCCTTCTGACGCGCTTATCGTCTCCAGAAAGAGTTTCTTCTGCTTGCAACAATGCAGATGTTTTCTTATCAAGCCACACACGCATTACTCTATCGGCATTTCTCAAAATAATTACTCTACACTTCTGTCCATGCACCGACTCGCCAACTAACTTTGGATCATACAAGACATCGTCCCAATTAAGATAATCTAACGATAAATCGCTCCATGTCACGGCAGACCCTTCGAGAAGTGGCTTAAACGGATCCTTAGTTGAGCGTTCTATTAACGCGCCATCTATCTTAAGTTCCAATAACTCTGACTTAGCGCGCTTGTAAGTATATGTATGCTCTGATTTTACGATGCCACGGCGATTACGAACAATTATCCTACCATTTAACTCAACCTCTGCTGGTAGCATTTGGCGACAGCGCTCTAGAAGCTCTTTAGCAGGAATATCAGCTACTGGGGTAGTTAATTGGGCTACTGCAAGAAATAAAGATGCCAAGAAACTCATTCGAACTCCTTTTCAAGAATCTTGTGCTGTGGTCCGCCATAATTACGACCTGTTTCGTAATATCTGCGCGCAGCATCACGCGACTCAGGGCGAAATTTTAAAATAAGAGCCGCCATATTATAGTACGCGTGATACGAGCGAGGATTTGTCATTATCGCCCTATAAAGAGTCTCCTCGGCAGCTTTAAAATCGCCCGCCTTAGCCTCCATCATAGCTCTCATATTAAGAGCTTTTGCATCATCTGGACGCAAATTAAGACGCTCTTCAATTTCTGCCTTTGAAAATGTTGGCACCGATGTTGGTCTAGGAGATTGATCCTTCTCTACCTTTGCTACTTTTTCCTCCGTCTTAACAGTCTCTTTTTTTACCGCTGGCAACGGAGCTTTACCACCTTTACGCGCCAAACGCCTAGCCTCAAACTTTTTCTCCAATTCAGTAGTATTCGTTACTTGAACTGCTTTTGCATTATCTTTGCTCTGCTCGAGTAAAATCGAGTCAATCGCTGCATTTACATAAGCTCGCTTATTTCTCAAAGACGAATACTCTGGCAATGGCGCGATCGCAGGATTTTCGCGTTCAACCCTGTCTAATTCTTGAAGTGCCTTGCGATAATGCTCCAGGGCCTTATCCAAATCACCTTGGGCGGCGGCCTCTACAGCATCGTCAATCTCAATCGAAGCTTGCTCAACAAGTTCAGAGAGTTTTGGCTTTTCTGGCTTGTCATCATCAGAGCCAAACGGCCAATACCACGCTGCATTAAGAGCGTTACATAATAGAATAACTATAATAAGAGAAGTTGTTTTTTTCATTGGTGATATTATATCAAATTTTCAGAATATTATCACCAATTAGCGCCCTTATCTGACTATAACCGAAAGACCGTAAACTTTATCTAAGCAAAACTTTATATTATCCAATGCGGAATGAGCAAAATTTCCTGGATTCTTGCCATCTGTTGAATCATTATCACTAATTGAACTTATTAGCAATACGAATCGCAACTTGTAAACACCAGGCTTTTTGACTCTGCAATATGACTCATATTGCTTATCCCAGACTCGATTCTTGTCATATTGATGCACCATTTGGCCAAGAGAAATTTCTTTACCATCTTCATCAACAAGAAGAACATTAATCACCCACTTTGAATTAACAACTCGAGTATTATGGTATCCGGCAGAACCGATACAAGAAAACTTATATTCTCCTTTATCTGTTACTCTAACATCTGTCTCTATAACAGCATCTGTTCTCCCATTAATATAATTATTTCCAGCCATAATAGCAGAAAGACCTTTTGCGTTATAAGTCTTTATCCCTGTATTAGTACACCCTTCCTTTTGGGCGGCCAAAATTCCTGTAAAACATATTGTTTTTGTCCCTTCTTTAACAATCGTCCAAGATCCAGCTGTCAATCGGTCAAAATTCCGAATTATATCTTTGCTGTGCGAAGAATTGTTATTTATTTCGAAATCACCATTTAAAATTAAATTATCCTTTTTATGAGCTGAAAAATACGCGTTAATCGTCATTGGTGCAGCAACGGCGGTAATTAATTTACTTTGCTCTATCAAACGCTGAGTTCCGTCTCCCCAACCGCCCCAGCCGACAAAGTTATCCATAGATGCAATTGCTACATTAATAGTATCTCCTTCTCTATACCAGCCGGATTTATCTTCAACAAGGCTGCCTCTTTCGCATGAAGTTACTGTTGAAACATAATATTCTTTTATGAATTTCCATTTAAGAACAACGCCTTTATTTTCGCCTATCGCATACTGAACGGTGTCTGCAGTGCTTTGGTTATCTCTGTAATCATCTGCATATTCATCTATCAACACTGTTTCATCTTTATTCCAAAGTTCACAGCCTACACACACAGCTCGAACGCCTTCACTAACATCAGAAAACCTAGGAAAAGTATACTCGCCGCTACTTGGAAGTATTGGATATAACCCATAAGTAATATCAGGCGAACCAAACTTTTCTGTAGTACTATCTATTACAATTCCTTGGAAATCATCATCGTTAAGCGCATATCTCAACACAACGATGCCACTACCGCCGGAGCCGCCTCTGTTTGCCCCGCGTCCGCCGCCGCCACCGCCACCTGTAGAAGCTTCACCAGAATAAGCAGCTGAGTTGTATGTATCATTATAACCACCGCCCTTGCCACCTCCTCCTTTTCCTCCATTTCCGCGATATGCGTTATAATAATTATAAGAACCGCCGCCACCGCCGCCAGCATACCAAGTTTCCACACCAACAATATACGAGGATCGTCCGTTACCACCATGACCTATACCGCTAGAACTTCCAACAGAAGTCCCGCCGCCGCCTGCGCCGCCGCCGCCTGCGCCAGGTGAATTACCTGATGTAGAAAAAGTTCTATTTCCACCATTGTTTCCTTGATCAGGTATTCCTGCTCCTCCTTGAGACGCATCATATGCCAGGCTACCACTCGTACCAGCTCCACCTCCGCCGCTACCTCCATCAGAACCATTTGCGGCTTCTTTAGAAATTGCAGATCCACCAGCTCCGCCGCCGTAAGCAATTATAGCATCTTGTCCGACCGCTGTAATTGAGGAATCTGCTCCATTTTTTGCCAGAGTTGAGCCTCCACCGGTAGCACCTGAACCACCTGCACCAACAACTATATTTAAATCGGTATTTGCAGAAATACCGGTAAGAATACCTGTAAGCATGCCACCAGCGCCGCCACCGCCACCACCACCAGATGAAGCGCCGCCGCCGCCACCACCGCCGGCAACGACTAGATAATTAATTATGCCTTCTTTAATGCCGGCGGGAACTTGCCAAGTGTGAGGATTTGTCTCATCGGCAACAGCTGTAAACGCTACAACATACTCAAGCGTTCCGTTTGGCAATAACAACGCCTGTGTGTAGCCGTTATCAGTAGTAACTTTCTGAGCAAAATATTTTGCCGCTATAGGTTCTTCAGCAACTACGGTAGAAGCGATAATAACCGCTGGAAGGAAAGAACGCAGATATTTCATAGCTAATACTCCTTTTATAAATTTCACATCATTTTATCATTTACCCCCCCCCCTGTCAAGAACTTCAAAACCGAAACAAAAATAGAAAAGTAGGTCTGACCTACTTTTTGATTTTTGAAAACTCATTTTAGAAAAAACTCATAACGAAACAAAACTCCCGCCCAAAATCAGGACGAGAGTTTTATTTAGCTTAGTCTCTTACCTTACTTATCTGACCATGAGCGCGAAGCCACAACGCTTGTCAAGGCAAAGCGAGATGTTATCAAGCCCCATTGAAAGAGTATTATAAGTACCAATTCGAGACTCTTTTGGTATGGTAAATTTCAATTTATAAGCGCCTCCCTTTGGGATATTAAACTGCTGCACTTGTGATTTCCAGTTACTTTGACCAATATCTTTAACATCAAACTCTCCAATAGAAATTATCCTATCAGAATTATTTTTATCAACAAGCTCTACTTTTACTTTCCACTCATTATTTGCTATATTACTAGTATTCGCGCCTCTTACTAACATACAAGAGAATGTATAAAGCCCCCCACAATGAGGATTTACATCACATGAAACACACCCTTCATCTCCATCATATAAGGTAGTCAGCTGCAGAGAAAGCCCTGTAAGTCCATACGATCTAATATTGGTACCATATGATAAATTATTGTGTGAAGAGATTATTCCACACACAAAATAACTACTTCCTGCATTCTGCTCTATATTCCAAGATCCGGCATTTAATAGTCTGAGGCTTCCTATAACATCCAGCTGACTAATATATTCTACATGTTGTTCAAAATCACCATTTAAAACAAGATTATCTTTAATATTTTGAGTAAAATATGCCGTTGCAACAATAGGTTTATTTTTAACTACTACTTCAGCCTGCGCCTCGCTTGGGCATCCGCCAGAAAAGAACCCACCCCAACCTTTAAAGCCTACGGTAGAAGCAACTTCAAGAGTTATCTCATCTCCAGTCTTATACCAACCAGACTTATTCTCTTTTAATGCACCATTACCTTCAACAACAGTCGAAACATAATACTCTTCACGCCATTTCCATGTTAAAAGAACCGGTTCTTCAAATTGAACAGAGGCTGAGACATTCCCGTTTTGTGCCTCGCTTACCGGGAAAACTTCAGATGTAACACCTGTTGAAAATGAAGTAAGCGTATAACCTACACAATGTTGACGGATTGTTTCTGTTACCTCTGTAAATTCCGGAGCATAAAGTGTATAAGTGCTTCCAACGCTTGAATACGAAGCAAAATGATCTTCCAAAGAACCATTTATTGCAAATCCGTCATAACTAACCGTAATCCCACTAGGAATGAAAAATGCCTTGATAGTTGTAGGTTTCGATTCAACCGTAAATGCATACTCATTTGAGGTATTCTCTAAATCCACACCATCTTTTTGCCATTTGCCCAAACTATAGTTAAATCCAGGAGTTGCTACGATAGTCATCAATGTACCTGAACTATAATAGCCAGTTGACACATTAAACGTGCCTTCTCTATCTTTTTCGATAGTAACTAAATAGCGAAGCTCCCACTGCCATTCAAGTGTAGATCCAGCACAAGAAGAATCAAGTATTGCCTTTAAATTAGTCTCACCTTCCGCAAGAGTCCCAGAAGAGCGAATAAGTTCTCCTGATGAACCATAAAGTTTCCACCCTGTGCAATACGCCCTTACACCATCTTCTACTTGTACATACTCTTGACAAGAATACTCATTTGCAGGAATTTCTTCATAAGCGCCATAAGCAGGAACAGGTGTGCCATAAGAGCCGCCAAAAGAAGAAATAATAATACCAGACGAAACATCTACTTTTGCGTAACGCAATATAACAATACCACTACCACCAGCTCCGCCATCCTTTGATGCATGACCGCCCCCGCCTCCACCACCGAGACCATTCGTTCCGGGGTTGCCAACAGTAGCGTAGCCTATTTTCTTATCAGAGGTTCCTCCACCTCCATCGCCACCTCCACCAAGTCCTCCAGAACCAGAAGAATTATAAGTACTCGAATAACCAGCACCACCGCCGCCGCCACCATAATAAATTTCAGTACCAGTAATAGAAGATTTCCGGCCGTTCCCACCAGAGAACCCTGTAGCAGGCGCTCCTGCACCGCCACCGCCATAACCTCTTGAATTGCCACCCATTGCGACCCTACCATATCCATTATTACCCTGTCCTTCAAATCCATTTCCTCCAGGAGCTGGATAACTCCTTGATGCACCTGCAGCCGTTCCCGCACCACCGCCGCCACTGCCGCCATCAGCACCACCAAACAAATCTTTCAAGTTCGCATCATTATAAATACCGCCGCCACCACCGCCTCCATAACTAGTCACCTTTCTTAATCCAAAAGCAATGTATGAATCCCCTCCATTTGAACCACGAATAGAACCGAGACCATGTTTCACTCCTCCTGCACCACCGTCTCCTACTTTAATCTCAATTTCTTGATTGGGACTAACCGAGGAAGTCTCTTCTATCATACCGCCGCCACCACCACCGCCACCATGGTAGTATCCACCACCGCCACCTCCGGCAACAACAAGATATTCCATAGAATACACACCAGACGGCACTGTAAATGAATGAGGCGTCGATGTATCAGTAAAAGCAACGACATACTCTGTCTTCCCCTCTGCCGTTACAACTTCATTCGACCAGCCGCCTTCGATTTCAAACGGACCAGAAACAGATACATCTTGTGCATTAATAAAAGAAAATACCGATATTCCAAGCGAAAAAACTATGCTCTTTTTCATAAAACCCTCCTACAACAATTATTCTTAGGTATAATATCATTTACCCCCCCCCCTGTCAATGCCAAAGTTTTGTACCATTATTTCAATTTGCAGGTCTATCACCAAAAGGGCCTACGTGGGCGAATATACGGCTCGAATCAGCTCTTACGGCGATGCCGTTGACAAAATAAAAAAGTAGGTCTGACCTACTTTTTTATTTTTGAAAACTCATTTTAGAAAAACTCCTAACGAAACAAAACTCCCGCCCAAATTTAGGACGAGAGTTTTATTTAGCTTAGTCTCTTACCTTACTTATCTAACCATGAGCGCGAAGCCAAAACGCTTTTTAAGTTTAAGCATGAGGTTGTCTATCGCTGAATGAGCATTAACATTATCGTTAACATCATTTTTGTATACCTTAGATCTTTCTATTTTAAATATCAATTTATAAATTCCGCCTTTTCGAATTTGAATTTCAAAAGGATAATTTGCCTTAGAAGCATTATCTTTTTGAAGGATATTACAAACATTTACCTCTTCACCACTTCCATTTTTTTGTAAATAAACACTTATCTCCCATGTTGTTGCATTTACATCACCTGGATCTGCATCAAATGATAAATCATAAAGACCTGAACACGGTATATTGACATAACAACTTATTGATGCAGTTCCTGAGTAGTTAGTGTTTTTTCCTTTTGTCCCTATAATTCCTGAATGATTACCACTTATGACCTTTGAGCCAGAGTTTGCTACACCTGTCGATCTAGCACTTAATAATCCTGTTGGATAGGATGTATAAGAATTTTGTGTAGATTCCCATATTCCTCCTATTAAACGAGAAAATGTCGTATCTATCGTCGTAGAATCGCTAGTATTTCCACTCATTTCAAAATCGCCATTAAGTACCAAATTATCTTTATTATGCGCTGTAAAGTAAGCGGTAATTGTCATTGGTGCAGCAACAACTTCAATTGTTTTACTTGGCTCAATTGAACGATCTGCGTTAATTCCCCAGCCGCCCCAGCCGATAAAGTTGTCCATAGAGGTAATTGCTACTTGAATAGTATCGCCTGCTCTATACCAACCGGATTTGTCTGCAACAAGGCTGCCTCTCTCGCAAGAAGCTACAGTTGAAACATAATATTCTTTTTCAAATTTCCATTTAAGGATAACGCCTTTTTCAGAATCGTTCCTTGTGAAAGTAATCGTTTTTGATAAATCAGTTTCTTCGTATGGAGGATTTTCCGAATCAAAAGTATCAGACCTGATTAGATACTCTTCACCTTCTTCATTCCTACCATAAAGTTCCCAACCAATACAAGTAGCCCTTGCACCTTCGCTAAGTACCGTATATTTCGGACAAGTAAATGCGCTATTACTCGGTAGTTCCTTGTAAATATCATAAGCAGGACTTGGTGTACCAAACTTCTCAGTAGTAGAATCAACTGCAATACCTTGGAAATTATCGTTATTAAGCGCATATCTCAACACAACAATGCCGCTATCGCCTGAGCCGCCCGATCGGTAACCTCTCGCGCCACCGCCACCACCGCCTGTAGAAGCAGTTCCCGACCCTCCATTACCTACTGGTTCATTGCTTATATTACCGCCAGCGCCACCTCCGCCAGCGCCACCAAGACCATTATTATCAATCGAGTTACCATAGGTACCGCCGCCACCACCACCAGCATACCGAACCTGTGCACCAGTGATATAAGAATATCTACCATCCCCACCATGCCCTCGATTATTGGTATTAGCAGTTGTAATCGTAATTCCTGCCATCCCTGCTCCGCCACCTCCTGCTCCTGGTCTATTTTGGGTAGTATCCGAGGTTCTGTTACCACCTGCAAAACCTTGTCCTTCCACGCAAGTTCCACCAGTTGTTGGTAATTTAGCTGAACTGCCACTTGTTCCAGCAGCACCGCCACCACTGCCACCAGCTGAACCATTAGCAACATCTTGAGAATATGCAGAGCCTCCAGCACCACCACCAATGGCAATTATATCAGTCGCCCCTTTAATAAAGGAATCTTCACCATTATTTGCTACTTTATTTGCACTAGAACCGCCGCCACCACCAGCGCCAACAACAATAGTTAAATCAGTACTTTCAGAAATACTATTAAGCGTGCCTGTAAGCATACCGCCACCGCCGCCGCCACCGCCGCCACCACCAGAGGATGCATTATTACCAGTACCGCCACCGCCACCACCGGCGACGACTAGATAATCAATTTTGCTGTCTTTAACATTGGCGGGAACTTGCCAAGTGTGAGGATTTGATTCATCATTAACAGTTGTAAATGCAACGACATATTCAAGTGTTCCATCGGGCAACAACAATGTCTGCGTGTACCCGCTATCAGTCGTTTCTTTTTGAGCAAAATATTGTGCCGCCGTAGGCTCTGCAAGAACAGAAGAAGCAACAAAAAATACCGAGACAAACGAAAGCAACAATTTCATAACAAATCCTCCCTTGTTTTTAAGTATTTTATCATTTACCCCCCCCCTGGTGTCAACAAAAAAAAGACAAAAAAGCCTAATCAACACAATTATTGGTAGCGGCGGGATTCGCCTGCCGCGTGATGCACCTATCGCGAAGCGATCAGGTCCCCCGACGAGCAAAGCGAGGAGCTTTCGCATAGCGAGTCTCAAGAGTCCGAGCCGCAGAACTGACTTTTCCGATTGCGCATAGGCTTCGCTACATTGATATTGATAATTGGTACTGGCAACACTGGAGTAATCGGTTACTCGATTATCCATTGTACATTGCGCCTGCGGCGCGACCACTAAAACCGTTGGGCGGCTTTATAGCGAACTAACACGAAAAAGACCAGAGTTTGGGAACACTTTCCCTTGTACTTCAGACCTTCTAATCTCGTATCTCTATTTTAGTGAACATTCGTGTCGCCGAACCGCGGCGTTTCGTGTCTGTGGCGTGTGACGAAACCCGTAAGGGTGAATCAGAGATGGACGCACCACCAAGGGGAAGCCTTATCGAAGCGAACTGCGAAGAATATCTACCGACCGAAGGTCGCTGCCGAAGGCAGTCGCTAGAGTGGTGCCTCAAGGCCCCGCGCGAGGAGCTTTCTAGAGAGAGTGTTACGCGCGAGGATTTTGATTCGTGGTGCCTCAAGGCCCCGCGAGAAAAGCTTTCGCATAGCGAGTCTCAAGAGTCCGAGCCGCACAGGGGATTGCTCTTGAAGATACACTACACTTCTTAAGGTCTTGGATGGAACCTGCGATGCATCTCGCCAAATTTGCGCTCGTCAATATGAGTATATATCTGAGTTGTGCCAATATCTGCATGACCAAGCATCTCTTGTATCGCTCTTATATCAGCGCCATGTTGCAACATATGCGACGCAAATGAATGCCTCAAAACGTGTGGCGAAATTCTATTAGCCGAGATTCCTGCAATAGCAGCTCTTTCTCTAAGCAACTTAAAAATACCCTGCCGCGTAAATGGTCGACCTAAACGAGTTACAAAAAGGATACTCTCAAACTCCGGTAACTTTGGAAACGTAGGTCTAGACTTATCTAAATAATTACAAAGCGCATTTCCAGCAGCATTGCCTAACGGTATTAATCTCTCTTTTGAACCCTTACCCATTACACGCAAAAGCTCTCCATCGGCTACTATATCATCTAGTCTTATTGCACAAAGCTCTGACACTCTAAGCCCACAGCCATACAAAAACTCTATTATCGCCCTATCCCTTAGAGATCTAGGGTCTTCTGCCGTAATTAATTCTATAAGATTTTGCGTTTCATCCTCTGAAAGAACTCGTGGCAATACACGAGCTCTCCTTGATGACTCAATAAGCTCAGAAGGTGCTGTTTTCAAAACGCCTTGAGAGACTAGAAAACTAAAAAAACCTCTTAATGCTGCTACTCTTCTCGTGCGTGTCGCAGAAGACTTACCTTCATCTCGCTCTACTTCAAGAAATTGAGTTATATCAGAACGAACAACTTCTGAAGATTCTGTCTTTGCGCGCTTTGAAAGAAAATCTCTAAAAAACGACAAATCACTTGAATACGCCAACGACGTATTCGAAGACAAGCCTTTTTCCAAAAGCAACGAGGCAACAAAATCTGCAATATCGTCTTTTAATAAACCCATAAAAAAATTCCGCTAGGGCATATTACTCCTAGCGGATTATTTTTTACGCAACTAAATACTTACTGCGCAATACCACCACCGAGTGCCTTAAAGAGCGAGATAGCATTAAGTGTAATTTCGCCGCGCGAAACCACAAGCTCCTCTTCAAGATTCAATAACGAACGCTGAGCGTCAATTACAGCCGTAAAGTCGCGAAGACCATTCTTATAGAGGTCCTTAGATATCGACACTGCATCTTGTGCTGCCTTAACAGCACCCTTAAGCGCTTTGTGACGGTGATATTCCTGAGTATACGCTGCATAAACATCGCGCACTTCAGCATAAGCATTTTGAAGTGTTAACTCATAGGATAAACATTTCTCATGCATAAGAGCTTCTTGCGCCTTAATGTTCGCGTAAATACTACCACCGCGGAAAATTGGCCAACTGACGCTGGGACCAATTGCCGCGAAAAATGACTCACGCTCAAAGAGATGATTCGCCTTGAGATTTTCAAGACCAAACGAACCATTAATAAAGAGTTTAGGGTACCAAAGCGATTTGGCAACACCAATTCTAGCTACCTCGGCGGCGAACTGGCGCTCGCTCTTACGAACATCAGGGCGAGAACGAAGCATATCAAGCGGGATCTGCGAAAGGCGCATAGGTCTTACCATCCAATCGCGCACAGGGCAAGAAGACAACTCTTCATGTAATGAGCCAGGCATCTCACCTGCCAAAACAGCAATTGCGTTTTTAAGCTTTTCTTCTTGAGCTAAAAGCTGAGGAATTCTAGCGCGCGTCTGATCAACAACATACTTTGACTGATTAACAGCAAGCTCATCACCGATACCAGAATCTAAACGCGATTTCAAAATATCATATGTCTCGCTTTGTAAAACGAGGTTTGTGCGAGCTACTTCAATACGCTGTTGGGTAGTACGAAGTTCTATATAACGACGAGCAACTTCTGCCGTAAGAGTGACCCATGCATCAGAAAGCCCCCAACCTGCAGCCATTGCATCAGCCCATGCAGCCTCAGCCGCCCTTCTGCTACCGCCGAAAATATCAATTTCCCAGCTAGCATCAAAGCCAACAGTGAAAGATTCTCCAAAGCGCTTATCGCCCGCACCAGATGGAGTATTAGCACCTTTTTCTGTCCACGTCGCATTGCCCGAGCCGTCGACTTTTGGCATAAAAGCAGCATAAGCACCAAAAAGCTGCCACCTGGCCTGAGTCAAACGCTCCTGCGCTACTAAGTACGACCTATTATCAGCAACTGCTCTAGTTACCAAATTATCAAGAAGTGGATCATTAAACTTGCTCCACCACGAAACAATCTCGTTGGTCGTTATCTCAACGCGCAAATCATCGTTTTTTTCTGCAGACTTGTATTCGCCTATCTTATTGAGATCATCAATCGGCATACCCGCATCTGGCATAGATGTTTTAGGCAACTCAAAAGTAACCTCTTTATAGTCAGGCCCAACCGAGGGCAAAGACATGCAACCAGCAACTAACGCAACTAACGCAATTAGTCCATATTCATTTTTATTCTTCATATTAATTTCCTATCCTTTAACTGACGACGACGTGCCGCGATTGTTGAAACGTATGAAAACGCGCGCTTAACCCTTTCACGCCACGTCTGGAAGAGTGCGTAAAGACCAGGCACGAGTAGTATACCAAAAACAACTGAGAATAACATTCCAAAGAATTCAGTAGTACCTAAATGGTTGCGGCTAGCAGCACCAGCACCAGTGGCAATCATCATAGGCAAGGTACCTAATAGAGTGGTAAGAGCAGTCATCAAAAGCGCTCGGAGTCGTTCGCCAGCTGCGGTTCCCGCCGCATCAACAATATCCATACCATCTTCCTCGCGCTTATCCTTAGCAAATTCGACAATTAAGATTGCATTCTTCGAAGCTAAGCCTACAAGTAAGACTAGACCTAGCTGAGCATAAATTGAAAGCGCAAAACCATAAATATGTAGCCCTACAAGAGCGCCAAACACAGCAACAAATATCGAAAGCATTACTGGCATTGGAATCGTCCACGACTCGTATTGAGCCACCAAGAAGAGATATCCAAATATAATGGCAAGTGCAACCAAAGGTGCCGCGGAGCCAGCATTCTTCTCTTCTTGATATGTAATACCACTCCATTCATAGCCAAAGTCTGGAGGAAGATTATCTGCCAGCAAACGCTTAACCTCTGCCATAACCTCGCCAGTCGCCACTCCAGGAGCTGGTAAAATAGTAATACCGCAAGCTGGATACATGTTATAGCGACTCATTGCACGAGGACCAAGCTCGCGCTTAATCTCACCTAAGGAGCCTACTGGCACCATATTGCCTGTTGATGAACGCACATAAAGCTGCGCAACCGCCTCTGGAGTAGCGCGCC
This sequence comes from Kiritimatiellia bacterium, assembly GCA_017628025.1. Taxonomy (GTDB): domain Bacteria; phylum Verrucomicrobiota; class Kiritimatiellia; order RFP12; family UBA1067; genus UBA1067. The sequence goes on from JAGBZX010000018.1 coordinate 39,916, forward strand.
CTGCCCAGTCTGCCTGTACTGTCACACGGTTAACCTGCGTTCCTAGGTTAATATCATTAACGTATCTAGAACCAAGATAGTTCTGAAGTGTTGCATATGCGCTTGCAACTGGCACATGGAACATTTCTGCTTTAGTACGATCAATTTCAAGCCTAAGGTGCGGAGTTTTTGCAGTATAGCCTGAGAACGCCGCCATAATTAGAGGAGAAGCATTAAATTTACCGAGCATTAAATTCTTGATATTATCAAGCCTAATAGCATCTGTACCACCTCGCGACTGTAAACGCAAGTCAATGCCATTTGAATTGCCTAAGCCTGGAATAGCAGGCGGAACGAAGACCTGAAACTTTGGCTCAGGAATCTCCGAAAGCAACGTTTGTATGCGCCCAATCATAGCTGAAGCATGCTGCTCAGGCAATGGCCTAGAGCCCCATTCATCAAGGTCAATAATAAGCATCGACTGGTTTTCGCCGCGCCCACCTACCATCGACATACCATTAATTGCTAGAACAGACTTCACCTCTGGGAACGTCTTGATAAGTAATTCTGTAGCTCGCATAGTGACAGCCTGGCTTCTTGCACGCGTCGTTCCTTCAGGCATTTCACACATACAAAAGACAACGCTTTGGTCTTCTTCCGGCAAGAATGAAGTTTGTGTTTTCGAGAAAAGATACGCCGTCAAAACCATCGTCAGCAAAAGTAACACAGCCGTAAGGAAAAGACGGGAGGCTAGCCACTTTGCCATTTGCACAAAGAAGCCTTTGAATTTATTGATTGCCCAGTTGAACCACGCAAGCGGTCCATGCTTAAATGGTCTAGCTTCATGAAGCAAAAGCGAACATAATGCTGGCGCAAGCGTTAACGCGCACACAGTTGAGAAGCAAACTGCCGCAGAAAGCGTAACTGAGAATTGCTGATAAATGCGACCTGTGATACCTGTCATAAAGCCTACAGGCACGAAGATACCTAGCAAAACAAGTGTAGTTGCTATAACAGCACCTGTAACATCACTCATCGCCTGTATCGTCGCTTCCTTCGCATTAAGACCACGAGTTTCAATTAAATACTGAACGCGTTCAACAACAACTATACAGTCATCAACTACAACGCCGATAGCTAAAACTAGGCCAAACAATGTCAGAATATTAATCGAATATCCTAGCACTGCCATCAAGATAAACGTTGAGCATAACGAAACTGGAATTGTAATACACGGTATTAATGTGGCGCGCCAATCTTGAAGGAAGAGATAGCACACAAACACAACAAGGAAAAACGTAATTGCTAAAGTTACTACGATTTCTTCAATACAACTTCTAACATAGATTGTCGCGTCATATGGCGTAACAAATTCCATATCTGCTGGAAACGACTCAGAAAGTCGGCGCATTTCAGCCTGTACTGCATCCATCGAGGCAATTGCATTTGCGCCTGGCTTTTGTTGCAAACCAATCGCCACTGCATTACCATTATTGAGCATACCAGAGAACATATAGTTTTGTTCACCTATCTCTGTACGCGCAACATCTTTTAATTTTACAATACCACCATTTTCATCGCGGCGAATAACAATCTCTTCAAATTCCGCAGGCGTCATCAAACGCCCTTTAGCAATAAGAGTATAGGTAAAAGCACCATACTTTTCAGTTGGAGAAGCGCCAACAGCGCCTAGTGAAGCTTGAATGTTTTGTTTAGAAATAGCTGTTATAACCTCCTCAGAGTTCATCTTCTGAGCAGCCATTCTATCTGGATCAAGCCAAATTCGCATTGAGAGCTTTGGACCATAGACAGTAGCCTCACCGACACCAGGAACACGAAGAAGAGCTGGCTGAATATTCTGATAAATGTAGTCAGAAATAGCAAGGCGCGAATGCGTCCCCTTAGGCGATGTTATAGCCATAAAGCCCAGGAAGTCTGTCGCCTGCGCACGCACACGGCCGCCTAATTCTTTAGCTTCTGCTGGAAGTTTTGCTTCAGCCTGCGAAAGACGGTTTTGAACTTTCACTAAGTCCATATCTCTATTTGATTCAACATCAAACGAGACATTAAGCTGATATGTGCCATCGTCTGTGGAGTCGCTTGTCATGTAAATCATGTCATCGACGCCATTAATCTCATCCTCGATTGGTGTAGCAATCGTATTCATCACTTCCTTGGCATTCGCACCAGGGTAAGTGTATGTAACTTGTATCTGCGGAGGAGTAAGCTGTGGATACTGCGATATTGGCAATTTCGTAATAGCCATTACACCAGCTATCGTCAAAACAATCGAAATGACCATCGCAAAGCGCGGGCGTTCAATAAACGTTCTTGAAAACGTTTTAATCTGGTCAATCGACGCTCTAATTGAAATTTTCATTTTTTAGTTCTCATTTAGTTTTGGCTTTTACACCGTCGGGGTTCTCATCATTAGCCGTAGGCGTGGCAAGGACAACCTTCATGCCATTGCCTAACTTACCTACACCAGAACAGACAACCTTCTCTCCTACTTCAAGACCTTCTATCACAGGCACAAAACCATTCGCCGCAGGAAGAACCTTAACATTGCGAGCCGTTACTGTTGAATCAGAACCAAGAACATAAACGCCCACATTACCTCCAGGCATATCAGTTACTGCCGACTGTGGCACCGAGGGATATTCTGGCGGAACCTTGTCATCACTTAGAAGCGTTACATAGCTATTAGGCACAAGAAGTCGCTCTGGATTGGGGAACGAAAGACGCATCTGAATCGTAGCAGTCTCAAGGCTCATCGCATTGTCATCGAATGCCCACGTGCCTTCTTGGTTATAAATTGAGCCATCTGCAAGAACTAGCCTTAAACGATAATCGGCTGCCTTGCCTTCTTCTTTTGCGCGGCGCCAAGCGATATAACTACGGTCAGTAAGAGGGAATGAAACACGCATCGGATCGATTTGTACAATCCTAGCTAAAGCACCCTTTGAAGGGGCGACATAGTCACCTACATACATATTGGACTTACCAATTTGCCCAGAAATTGGAGCATAAACCTTTGTCTTTTTAAGGTCGTATTCTGCAACTACTAAATTAGCCTTTGCCTGAAGAACACCGGCCTTTGCTGATTCAAAAGCAGCCTCTGCATTATCACGCTCTAACTGTGTGATACCACGCGAGTCTGCCTCTTGCATACGCTTAAAATATCTTTCAGCGCGGCGCTCTTCTGCTACTGCCGCTGCAAGATCTGCCTTGCGTTGATTTGCTACAGCCTGATAGCGTTCATCATCAAGAATATAAAGAAGTTGCCCTGCTTTTACAGTATCACCTTCTTTAAAAAGCATCTCCTTAATATAGCCATCTACTTGAGGTAAAAGATCGACCTCTTGCATTGCCTCTGCGTGAGCAACAAACTTCTGAGCGCTAGCATAAGGCATCTTTTTAACTTCACTAACAGCAACACTTTGAGCAGCCTGTTGAGGCATCGCAACAGCAGAGGCTGATTTTTTTGGCATAAGTTCTCGGGCTATCCAGCCACCAGTTACACAAGCAGCAGACAAAACAACCGTCGCCAAAACTGAACCAACGGCTGATTTTGTATTATTTTCAGTACTCATTAGATAATTCCTTTCAATTGCTTTTAAACTTTTATACCGTTCCATAACGAATCATACGCATGCTTAAGCGTAAGAGACATATCGGAAACAAGAAAACCTTCTATTTTACGCTTTATAATGCCATCCCAGATAGCCATTACAGAACTAGCTATTTCATCAGGATTAACACCCACCTTTACGCGGCGCGCTTCTACATCTGCATTTAACGCATTTAAGACTGCCATATACGGGCCATCAGAACGCTCTTCTATAAAACTTTTAGCTAACTGTGCCAATTCGGCATCTGTCCATTTAAGCCCTACATTCATCAACATAAAAAATTCACTGCGCCGTCTATCTGTAGTAATGCGCTCAGCCATTTGAACTAGCATCTCCGCGACAGCAGGAAACGTTATTTCGCGACCTTGCATTTTCTCTGCCAATGCTGCGGAGAAGCGATCTAAAGCCTCACTAAGAAGAGCTTTAAGAAGATCTTTTTTAGATGGGAAATGCCAATAGATAGCACCTTTTGTCATTTTGAGTTTTGCAGCAATATCATTAAATGTAGTATGCTCATAACCCCTTTTAACAAAAAGCGCAAGAGCGTTCGAAAGTATTCTCGAACGCGTTTTTTCTGCTTCTTCTTTAGTCTTTCTTGACATAATTGTCGCGTATTATACATACTTTCAGGTAGGTATGTCAAGCACTTTCTTTTTATATACGTAAATCCCCTACGTGGAACAGAAAAACGCCCGCTACCGCGGACTTCCCTAAAACCTCAACAATTACGTTGCGCTTGGTCTTGAACACATCTATCGCGAAAATCTCCGCGGCGCTTGAATTGACAACTTAACCGGCCCTATTAACCCAGAAGGCAAAAGCGCATCATCTGCTCGCCAATATCGCCATGAAGCAAATGTTACTCGCCCTTCCCTTTTAGGATTTTCAAATATCGGCAGCTCTGAAGCAACTTCTCCATACTTTGTTTTTACCCACTTCTTTTCTGGTGCAACCTTCTCATCACCAATTATCCTATTAGGCCAAAGATTCGCAACTTTTATTATAACTGAAGCTTCCCCATCAGGCGAAAGAGAATCTGTTATGTCAAGTTTATATGGTCTTCTCCATAACGCATCATAAGTGCGACCATTTACAGTTACTTCTGCCACATTTTTCACATCTCCTAAACTAAGAATTGCACGCTCACCTCTTTGCACATCACACTTAATAGTAGTCTTATATGTAGCACTACCTGAAAAATACTTAATGTTGGGATCAGCAAATTTCGACCAATCAAACAATGAATTCATCCGGATTTTCTCTTTACGCTCTCCTCCTGTATACCAATCAATCGGAAACTCGATTATCCATGGCCCTTTAATTTCTTCACCATTACGCTCTTCAAAAACTTCATTACTTTGAGCTGACTCCGTTGGCAAAGGCCTAAACATCACAAAGAACGAACCCTTTGGCGGAAAGCTAATTTTCACAAACGTGCGCCCATCTTTCTCTCGCACATTTACCGCGTCAAAGACTCTGCCACTTTCCATATCCCACAGCTCGACATTACGCCCAGTAATTCTAAACGAACACTCTTCTTCAACTTCTTCCTCTCCTGGCCACGCGACAAAATACCCGTCTGTCCCATCTGTATATTTACGATGAATATATCTTATCTCTTTTGAAGAAGTAAAATCAGGTTTTAAACCATATGATTCTAACACTTCAAGCGTAGGAGTTTCTTGAACTACAACCAGTCCTTCATCTCGCCATTTCGAAATCAAATCAAAATCCTTTTTAGAACAATACTGCGCTGGATTAACAATAAGATGCGAATACTTAACTCCTGATGGAGCAACAAGCAAGCCATTTACCATTTTAAAAGAACCCAGTATTGAGCCACATGCTGAATCAATACCGTAATTTTTACTAAGCTCGATTACTGGATCTTCGTTAACAGTGCATGCGTTCGTCCATCCGCCATAATTTGGTGTAGTTGAGCCAGTAAAAAGTAAAATATCTCTACATATACGACCTTCTTGAAGAAGATACTGTGCACGCGTCTGATACTTTATCCAAGGTCGAACATACCGCCACCATGTCTGGGTACGTTCAAACCAAGTGCCCCACGGCCCCATCGTCATACCAGGTAAACAATCGTTCTTCACCCACGGCTGATGCGCCCAACGATGATAAACAACTTTATTCACACCAGCGGCATAAGCTTCATCGCCACGACCCTTGTAACTAAAAATATCATGAGACCAGCCCTTGACCTCAGTAGATGTCGTAAATGACTCGGCGGCAATTTTCCTCTGCCCAAAAATATGTCCTATCGAAGCTACTGGATAAACATTTTGAGCATGAGTATACATTGGTTTAGGCGTATCTGAACTCCAAAATTCCCACATCGGCTCATCTGCTACGCTCCCATATAATTGATCGTCTGCTGGATGCGAGCCATACGGTTCTATTACTAACTTTAGAGAATGCTCTTTTAATCGACGTTTCATTTCTCCAGCATAGTTTTCTACGAAAAGTTCGCTTACAGTGTTTCGGAAATCTTGAAGAAACTGCTTCGTTTCATCTATAGAGTTTATTATTTTGCCAGCAAACAATAACATGTAAGGAGTAATCTCGTAGCCAGATTTTCGTAGAAACTCTTTTTCAAAACCATCTGTCCAGTTTTGACAACCCACCTCGTAACTATCAATAAGAACGGCATTTATACCTTTACCAGTTTTAGCGCGCGGCCCTATGCGTTTTAAAACCTTGCCTAGATACCCATCGAAAAAGCGAGATATTGCAGCCGCCGAAAGTTTATCACTCTCAAGCCCACTACCGAATTTTGTTGCTGGGTGATTTTTAACTCCAGTTGATGTATACCCAAACCTAAAAATCTGCCAATCGCCATCAGGCAAACAACAAGAAAGGACGCCGTCTTTTGAGTATCTTGTTAAATCCATGACTTTATACTTTTCTATTACGCAATCTTCTGCACTAATATCGCTAGTAATACCTCTTCCTGTTCGTGAATAAACCAGGTGTTCGCTAAGTGTCGGAAAATCCACTCTACGGACTAATCCGATATCAGAAGATACAACCCTAAAACTATTTTTTTCCAACCCCTTGAAATCTACTATTATACGAAAATACTTAGCCTCTACTTCTTGATCAAAATCTATATACCTAGTTTGCAACTCTGCTTGTTTGCCTACTCGTAACTTATAATGCGGCTGTTCAAGAACAGTTTTATAAACTTCACCATCATTTGATGCTTTTATTGTAAGGCTACAAGTTTCGTTCCATGATTTGTTAAGAGGGCCATCAAAACGAATTTGAAGTTGAGAAGCGGCTGACTTTTTAGGAAACTCAAACGATTTAACATAGAGACTATCAAGGATGCGTTCTTGAATTTTCACCTCAGGCTCTAGCGTTGGAAATTGCTCTCCATTCACTGCTGGTATAGCAAGTGTACAGATATCGCGATAAAAATTCTCTTTAATCATTGGCAACGGTAAATCAACTTCAATCTTACCACCGCCTCTAATAAATTTTTCACTGTAAGTAACAACCTTCATTGAATCTTCAGGCTCTACCCACGGGCCGCCAGAACTAGAAAATCCGCTACAATTTGCTAGCGTTAATTCTAACCCTAGTCGTTGGGCTTGGAGATTTGCGTGTTCTAGCATCTCATACCAACTTTCCGAACCGAACTTAACAGGGCCTTCAGGGATATCACAATGGACATCAAAAATATGAGCGCCCGAAAGTCCTGCCCATGCCATTGCTTCTAAATCTGCCGTTATCCCTTCTTTAGTTACATTACCATTCATCCAGTGCCACCAAGTTTGAGGGGCGTATTCGCGACGCGGCGAAACGAACCGATCATATAGTTCATCGGCAAAAATAACAAGAGAAAAAGAAAGAGTAAAAAATGCCGTTATAGATAATTTACAGATCATTCTTTATTATCGCTTTCTTAAATTCTTATAGAACATTAATCAAATGTTATTCCGAAATTTAGCGCAACACTTCTAATGCTACCTTTACGGTGACGATTTAACATTCGCGGTGTTTTACTAGGCCCATCAAGCACAACTAGCGCAGTCGACCCGCCTCCGTCCATATTCAAAATATCTGATGCCCCTGCAGGCAACAAAATATCATTCAAATCTGCTAAATTCGCACCAAGGCTATAGCCAGGTTGTCGTCCATCAACCACAAGAAGATATAAGTATCGGCGATCTTTCGAAATACCAAACGCTGTGCGAGGATGCAAATCCTTAAGTTTACGTGGCGCTATTGCGACAGAGTTTGTTGCAATTATTTCAAAACCTGGATGCGAATGTAAAACTCTACCAAGTAACTCTGGTGCAACCTCTGAAGTAATCTCCGCTCGCCCATCTTTATATACTACAAAAAGCGCGCCCTTGCCTGGCGTTTTGCCTGCACAAACCTCAACTCCATCTGAAACTACCCAACGCTCAGGATCTGCCCACGTATGCGTCCAAGGCGAGCACCAAGGCACCCATGGGGCAGTATTAATCGCAATCTCGACATTACGCCCCTCTCCACGCTTTCGCGACATAAAATCAAGCGTGCTTTCTCGTTTCGTGCGAATAAGCTTTACATCATTAGTGTAATCGGACATTATCTCTCCCCACTCTTTAGCACGCTCCGTCGTTACAAAGCCAATGCCGGGAGTCTTTAAATCAATACTCATCACCCACGCCTTCATAAGGCGAGGTTTCTTAAAAGATAACGCCTTAAGTTTTACTCCTTCACGCACTTTTTTCGCGTCACGCCAATACGCACCATCATTTGCGCAGCAAACCCATGATAAAAATGTCAGTAGAACTGCTATGATACTATTTTTCATAGTTATGTAAAAATTATTTCTTGTCCATGAAAATGAAAATTACCACCAACGACATATTCTATTGCTGACGGAGAAAATCGGTCTTGAATAGTTATATGCGCATGGCCTGCCAATATCCCCCTGAGAAGTTTCTCATTTTTTAAATAGGCAATAAAATCGCTAGTGACTTTATCTTTTAATTGTATATCGCCGCTGCATTCCCATGGCCTATCTTTGAGCGTCGAATACTTCTTTCCAACTGCACTCCAAAACTTGCGACTTGCGTTCCAGATTTTTTGCGTATAAAAAGGAACATGCATGCAAAGAATTATTGGTAGGCCCTTCTTTACCTCTGCATGAAAACGCTCTACTTGATTTTCTGTAACATAACCAAAAACATCGTCTAATGAAACGAAATTAACGCCATTAACAACTTTTGAGTCAAATGCTATATCAAAGGGGAAAGCTGCTGCAACCTTATCCCTCATGCCATTCTTATAATCTTCATTATACTTAACACCTGTTGGCGATATTGACCTAGAGTATTCGTGATTACCAACAGCACCAAAAGTTTCACTACCAAAATATTTTTTTACAAGATCAAAATTAGCCTCTGATTGCCAATCTATCAAGTCGCCTGTGTGCAAGAGAAAATCTACATTTTCTTTTGCCCATTTTATTGAATCTCTAAGCGCCTCTTCTTGGCGCCCACCAAATGTTTTCGTGCGAAGTTCTTTTAATTTTAAACTTTGTGTATTCTCATGTGGATATGCTTGTGTAAGATGCGTATCCGAGATATGAAGAATCGAAAACGGCTTCGTCGCTCCAATTTCAATCTGATTATATGCTAATACTAGGCGTTCCCATTTACCTCTACTTGGGAAAAACGCTGCTCCGTCATCTGCCAATGCTGGCAATTTAGAAACCGCTACTAGTCCACCAACAGAAGCAATACCCTTGACAAAATCGCGTCTTGAGAATATTTTTTTCATATAAGAATTATATCGAAATATTTTACGCTACCCAAACCTTAGTTTATTGCCAACAAAGTTAACGGCTCATCCACCGACGAAGTTCTTGACGAACCTTCGGGTCAACATCGTGTGTGCAATGAGGCATTATAACAGCTGCCTTGTCTTTAACTTTAATCTCATTATATGCAGAATATGCCGACGTCGGAGAAACTACTAAATCACCAAAACTAATAATTACTCTAACTGGACATTTTATACGAGAGGCAAAATTTGCCGCATCATAATATGGAATATTTTTTAGTGCCGCAGCAAACTCATCAGGGCGCTTTTTATAAACCTCTAGAAAGTATGGCCAGCCACTGCGACGCCCCTCTAGACACCCCATTAAATCGCAAAGTCCAGGAACGAAAATCAAAGATCTCGTAAACGAATGATTTAAACCGCACAAATAAAACCCAAAACCGCCCCCTTGGCTTGTGCCTTGATACCACACCTTGGTACGATCAACATCGTCTCTTGAAACAAGATAATTAATCGCCCTATCAATACCAAGTATATGGGGATAATAGTAATAATCTTCTGGTGATTTTTCGATTATTCCTGCATTAGAATAACCTGGGACGCGGTATTTTTGCATCAGCTGCTTTTCAAACTCATTGTATTTATCCTCTAGCCCCGTTTCACGCCATTTCCAATCTGGCTCAAATGGAAACATTGTAAAAAACACACTTATGCGGTCTCGTCTACCGTTCATATCATTGGAATGGTCGCCAAACCCAGCTGATGAAACTGAAATTTCTAGCGGATAAGGCTTTTTTGCCTTTTTAGGCACACTCATATATGCATGAATACGCTGCTTATATGTAGCAAACGAGATTCTATAATATGTAAAATATTCAGTTGAACGCTCTGGGACTTCACGCATTTGCACGTCAATTGGAACATCCCTTTCAAGTTTAGCCTTAGCTTGACTCCAAAACTTATCAAAATCAGGATTATCTGGAACTACTTTTTTAATTTTTTCCACATCAAATCCAAGTGAATACATGCGACGCGAGAACTCTTTCACCGAGCCATCATAATCCTTAGCATAGCAATTCCTCACCATGCACCTTACAAAACCTGGCTTGTCAAGTGTTACTTCGTATTTCGCTGGATTAGCTTTAGAAAAATCCACTTTTCCAACATAAAGCATATTTGTACCGCAATCATCCATAACAAATCTTACTGAGCCAGAAGTAACCTTTTGTCCGTTAGTTGTAAGTCCAGTTACGAAGAGAGAAGCCTTTTCTCCAACTTTATAAAGGCAATCTTTGCGATCTGCTGAAAACTCAACAAGAATAGGTTCTGCAGCAAATGCCATAGAAGCGACAGCGACAACTAAAAACATCAACATATTTTTCATTGTTCTTACCTTATGAAAACGAAAGACGTATAAATACTTCACTAAGTACAATTAGGCTTATTTAATATTCGCCTATTATATCATTTGCCCCCAGTATTAGCAAGAAATCAAAAAATTATTCTAGCTTTGATATTAGTGGGGAATGGAGCGGGCGAAGGGAATCGAACCCTCGTAAGAAGCATGGGAAGCTCCTATTCTGCCATTGAATTACGCCCGCAAAATTGGCGGAGAGAGAGGGATTCGGACCCCCGATACCCTTGCGGGTATGCATGATTTCGAGTCATGTGCATTCAACCAGGCTCTGCCATCTCTCCGTTAAGGAATATGATATCAAATAAACAGTTAGATTGTCAATAATGTTAATTAATTGCCCGCATTAAGGCAAGGAACTTGAGCCAAAATCAAGCATATTCAACGCATCACGCATAACTCGTTGCGCCGTCGCATTGCGGTCTTTGCCAGTCTTACATCCCATAATAGCCAGAACCACTCTACGACCAACTTTGTTTTTCGCTGTTAACACTAGTGAACACCCACCTGCATTATGAAAACCTGTTTTCAAACCATCAGCTTCCTCTAAATAAAATTCCGAATCTTTGCGAAGAAGATTGTTGTGCGTCCTATAATAATACACCTTGCCGTCTCCGTCCGAAACCTTCAAGTTGGTTATATTTGTATACTTAAAAACATCTGTTTTTTTTACTAGCTCAACCCCTAATATTGCCATATCTTGTGCTGTTGAACGATCAAAACCCCTTTTAGAACCTTTGGGCGGCGGATACCCATTTGGCGTAACAAAATGCGTGTCTTTCATCCCGAGTTCACGAGCCCTAGTATTCATATCATTAATAAAACAACTAAGACGCTGCTGCGAGTTTGTTGCAGTCTTGTACCTTGCTGCCGCCACATGCTCAGCTATCATCACTGCACCATCATTCGCACTTTTTACCATCAGAACTTTAAGTAACTCGTCTAATCTTATCGAGCCGGGATAAGGAATACCACTTATAGAAGGCAACTCTCTAGAAGAAAGTTTTGTAGTCTTCACCATATCTGAAAGCGACACTTCGCCCCTCTTTACACTCTCTAGCGTAAGAAGCAACGTCATCAATTTAGTGCATGAAGCAGGATAACATTCAACATCATGTTTATCCGACATAAGCACTCGCCCATTATCAGCATCAACCACATGTAGCCCAAGATAGGGTGAAGCTATCTTGGGCGTAATAACAGCAAGCAATAACGCAGCTAAAAACGTCATTTAATCTCGCGCTTTGTCGTCTTAACAATAAGCTTCCAAAGCGCTTCAGGAGACGCAGATTCGATAATGGAATCTCTAACATCTTTCTTTGAAAAGCACTTGGCAAGCCCTGCCATAAGTCTAAGATAGAAAGCAGAAACCGCTACAGGGATTGCAGAAAGGACAACGATATGAACCTTCTCTCCATCCCAATCAATACCCTCTTTGGAAGTACCAATAGCAAGCGTAAGCCCACCACCTTCAACTCCGCGGACATGAGGAAACGCAACTCCCTCACCAATGGCAGTCGAAAGAACTCCTTCTCTTTGCATCGCTGCAGCAACTAGCGAATCTGCATTTTCAATAAACTTGTTCTGCTCCATAAGTTTCGCCAACACTTGAATTGACTCTTCGCACGAAACTTTGCCCAAATCAACAGCCATAAGTTCAGGAGCAGAAAAACGCGATATGCCATTCTTCGTTTCTTCTCTAGTTACACTCTTATCTGGTATATGTCTAGGTTCATCTACATCGCCCTCAAACAAAATACGCCCGCAGCTAGTGCATGAAACAAGATGCTGCGCAAGCTTTACCTGCTGTATTTGAGCGATAGGCACTTGCATCCCGCAAACTGAACAGCATCCTCCTGTAGTAGCAGCTGTTACAATATGGCTCTTAGCATAAAGCCTTTCATAAACAGCAGAAACCTGTGGCAACAGTTTCTTTTGAATGGAGCTAATCGATGTATTAAGCTGGTCAAGATGACTACCATCACCAGACTGAAAATGTTCATCACGAGTAAGAACGAGCTCTTGAAGCTGCCTAAGAATGTTAATTTGAGATTTCATTTTATTCACCTCCCGAATTGACTTGATTTATAAACTAAATTCATAAATTTTACCGCTTCTATCGATTCATCAAGCGTATATGGCAACGGCTGCGCAAGTCGCACAACAGAATACACTGACTGCCAAAAAGCTTGCAACCCACTTACTGTGTCAGAGGGTAACGAAATCCTCTCAGACACTGTAGGCACTACATCTTGAACTTCATCCACCGGAGGCGTACGCACAGAGGTACGAACCTTCGGCAACTTATATGAAGGATCAATACAAGTTAACAAACCGGAACTTTCGCCTGGCATAACGCTAAATACACCTGATGAGCCTATAATTGAGTACGATGGCGATCTGTTTTCTGGAAGCATTGCGCCATTATAATCAATATCTGCCGTAATACCTGAACGCGAGACAATATTTAAATGAACATAATCCTCTACGTCGCCAGTTGCAACTATACGTTTAACATCACTCCATAATTGAACTGGCTGACCCTGTATTAACTTAAGAGCGGCTGTTATCAAATCTGGCATTTGGCAATTGACTGCTCCGCCGCCCATTCTGCGAACTGCTTGCCAGTCATTGCGACGAACAAATTCTTCCCTCCTAACCGCGATTTTATGGACTTTCCCAATGCGTTTGTCGGAAATCATTTTTTCAGCAAGCAAATAATCTGGCTGGAAGAAACTACGCTCTACTACTGCTAAACGGTTTTTCGCCTTAATCGCAGCGCCTCTTAATATCTTAGCTTCATCAAGAGTTAACGCAAGCGGTGACTCTACAAGCGTCCAAAAACCACTCTCTAACGATTTAAGAATATATTTAAGCCTATCTGCCGCGGGTAATGCGATAAAAACTAAATCAATGTCTCGCTCATCAAGCATATCATCGAACATGCGAAACATTTTACAATCAGGGAAACGCTCTGCTACTATATCTCGACGTGACTTTATGAGCTCACAAGCAGCTACTACATTAAACAAAGAAGGATTAGCGGATAAAACAGGGAAATGAACATTAAGCATCGCTCTGCCCAACCCCATCAACGCCACCTTTAGAGGCGGCCTATTAAACGCCGACTCTTTCATTTTTGAACTATCTCCGTTATAGCCGAAAGAAATTGGACAACGTCAGTAAATTTGCGATATACACTAGCAAATCTAATGTAAGCCACTTCATCAACCTTATGTAACTGTGTCATCACTAACTCAGCAATACTTGCTGAAGTAATTTCGTCGCCTTCGATTTTTGAAACAACATTATCAATCATCGAACGAATTTGCTCGTCTGAAATCTTTCTTTTGCCGCAAGCCTGACGTATAGCTTTATCAAGTTTAGCCCTCTCAAAAGTCTGTCTGCGGCCATCGTTTTTTACTACCACAACTTCATCGCGATCAATTTCCTCATATGTGGTAAAACGATGATGGCACTCTAAACACTCTCGTCTACGGCGAATCGCAGCCCCCTCACGTAAAGTACGAGAATCGAGGACTTTATCGTTATCAGTACTGCATCTAGGGCACTTCATTTCGATTTAGAACACATTGTACAGTGACGGCAGTCGAGATTCACCGGCAAAGGAGCCGGTGCACCGTGCTTACGGGCATTCCATTCCGAAAATCTATTAATTGCAGCTAAAATCATACCAAGGGCAATAAAGCCACCAGCTGGGAGTATCGCAAGTGTCACGGGGCCGGGATTTATATCTTTAATCGCTAATGATCCCCAAATTGTTAGCGTGCCTTGACCGATTATTTCACGTACAGAAGCTACGAGCGCAAGCGCAAGCGTAAAACCTATCCCGCTACCAAGTCCATCTGCAAAAGAATAAAGAACTTTATTACGCGACGCATAAGCCTCTGCACGGCCAAGAATAATGCAGTTGACTACGATTAGTGGGATAAATATACCCAAGCTCTTAGATAGTTGCGGCAAATACGCTTGCATAAGCAAATCAATTGCCGTCACAAAAGTCGCGATAATAACGATATAACACGGTATGTGCACAGCTGCTGGTATTAACTTGCGTAATAGCGAGACTAACGTATTTGAACAAATAAGAACAAACGTAGCCGCCATGCCCATACCGAGGGCATTTTCTAAGGAGGTGGTCACAGCTAATGTTGGACAAAGCCCAAGCACTAACTTAAAAATAGGATTCTCCCGAAAAATGCCATTTATAGCCTGAGAGAATAATTTCATTTGAAGACCACCCCCTAAGAGTGTTAATTAACCTTCGGCCTCAAGTGCCGCGTCAACCTCGTCAGTCGTCTCCATATTGGTATAAACGTCCTGAACGTCTTCAAGGTCTTCAAGCATATCAATGAACTTATTGACTGCCTTAGCCGCTGCCACATCAGAAACTGGGTTCATCATATTTGGCACGAGACCTACGGAGCTGTTCTCTTCATCTACACTAATCCCTGCTGCCTTGATAGCTTCAAGAACGGTCGTGAAATCATTTGGCTGGCACTTTACAGTGAAACCGCCATCTTCAGAAACGACATCTTCCGCACCGCACTCAAGAGCAACTTCAGTAACCTGATCTTCAGTAACGCTCTCAGAAGCTGGGATCATAATCTGACCCATGCGATCAAAGAGACGAGTAGCACTACCCTGCTTAGCAAACTCAATGCCGTTTTTCTTAAATACATTACCCACTTCTGCAGCTGCACGGTTCTTGTTATCGGTAAGAACGTTAACAACAAACGCAACACCGCCCTTAATGCCTTCGTACTGAGCATCTACGAGAGCAGCAGACTCAAGTTCGCCTGTACCCTTCTTGATGGCGCGTTCAATGTTGTCGTTAGGCATCTGCGCTGCTTTAGCCTTAGCAATAAGTGTACGCAGCGAGGGGTTGTTGTCTGGATTGCCACCCTTGGCTTTGACAACGATTGTGATTTCTTTGCCGAGCTTTGAAAAGATCTTACCCTTACGTGCGTCGGCTGCGCCTTTAGCGCGCTTAATTGTAGCCCAGTGACTGTGTCCTGACATGTTATTTCTCCTTGGATTTTATCTTAAGCTTTGTGTCTGTACGTAATGCGGCCCTTGCCGAGATCGTATGGTGATATCTCAACAGTTACCTTATCGCCAATAGCGATCTTAATAAAGAATTTGCGCATCTTACCTGAAATGTGAGCAAGAACCTCATGCCCATTTTCAAGTTGAACTTTGTACATTGTTGCAGGCAGAACTTTCGTGACCGTACCAGTCACTTCAATCGCCTGATCTTCTTCTTTTGCCATTCGTGCAGACCTTTATTTATTTCCTTGAAAGTATTTTATCAAATGCCGTTATTAAATTCAAGCATTACCGAGCATTAATTCAGTCACTAATTTAGCAAATCTTGCTGGATCAGAAACTAAGGAACCCTCCGCTATCAATGCAGTATCATAAAGTAAAGTAGCCGATTTCTCAAGTTCTTCACCTGTAAGCTTACCAAGTTTCTCTACCAACCTATGAGATGCATTAAGTTCAAGAACTCTTTTTTGCTCTGGAACATCTTGTTGCATTGCACGCATCATTCGAACCATTGAAGGGCTCATCGCCCCCTCTGCCGCTACAAGACAGCAAGGCGAATCTTTAAGACGCGTGGAGATACGAACATCTGCTACTCTTTCCTTGAGTGTATTTTTAAGAGAATCAATTAAAGGCTTTAATAGTTCTGCTTGTTTCTCGCCGGCCTCTTTCTCCGCCTTCACTTCTTCTTCTGTTCCAAAAGATACATTGCCAGAGCCAACATCTACGAACTTGTGACCTTCAAACTCACCGAGCGAATCAGCAATGTATTCATCTATTGGATCACAGAAAAGAAGTACATCAATACCGCGACTTAACGCTGCTTCTAGCTGAGGCAACTTGCGTGCGTCGTTTTCGTTGCGACCAACTGCATAATAAATATCCTTTTGACTTGCTGGCATCGCTGCAACATAATCGGCAAATGAAACCTTGCGAGAATCTTCGCCGCGTGCAGTTGCAAAAAGGAGAAGTTTCTTAATACGCTCGCTATTAGCGTAGTCAGAATACACTCCTTCTTTCATCACCATACCAAATTTCGCATAAAACTCGGCGTAACGCGCAGGGTCTTTTTTACGAATATCTTCAAATACATTTAAAAGTTTTGAAGTGACAGCTGATTTGATTTTTCTGATTATCGCGTCATCTTGAAGCATTTCGCGCGAAACGTTAAGCGGTAAATCGCTCGAATCAACAACGCCCTTAACAAACCTTAGCCATGATGGTAAAAGCATATCTACATCATCGCTAATAAAGACATTGCGAACATAAAGCGAAAGACCGTGCTTTTGACCAGGCATATAAAGATTCATGTCTGCGCGCTTTGGCAAGAACAGTAGCGCCTTAAATTCTACCTGCCCTTCTCCTGAAAAAGGAATTGTCTCAAATGGCCCTTCCCAATCATGTGCAAGATGGCGATAAAATTCTTCATACTCAGAATCTTTAACCTCGCTCTTTGGGCGCTTCCACAAAGCAACCATCGTATTAACAGCCTTTGCCTCGTCTTCAAGGCGTTTTTCGCGATCTTCGCTCTTCTCGTCTTTTGGAGGATTCTGATTGTGGATAGTAACAGGATACGTTATAAAATCAGAATATTTCGATATCAAATCTTTCAGACGATAGACATCAAGATATTCTAACTGATCGTCATTTAAATATAATGTTATTGAAGTACCTGGAAAATCACGCGAGCCATCGCTTAAGACATATACGCCAGACAAATCGCTTTCCCATGCAAAAGCTTGATCTGTTCCGCGTTTCATAGTTTCCACTCTGACTTTGTTTGCAACCATAAAAGCCGAATAGAAACCAACACCAAACTGACCAATTAATTCTGGCAAATCTGCGCCGCCCTTTTCTTTGAGCATTTCGCGGAATTTCTTTGTCCCTGAACGAGCGATAGTTCCTAAGTTATTTTCCAACTCCTCAAGGTTCATACCAATGCCGTTATCAGAAATAGTAAGCGTTTTATTCTCTTTATCAAACGCAATTTTAACTGCCCATTCTGGATTTTCTGCAGCAATTGAAGAATCCGTTAATGCAAGAAACTTTGCTCTATCTATAGCGTCAGATGCATTTGAAACGAGTTCGCGCAAGAAGATTTCTTTTTTAGAATAAAGCGAATTAACAACGAGATTTAGCATCTCCGCAATTTCAGCTTTAAATGTTTCTGTCTTTTTCTCCATAATTAACTCCTTTACGAAATTGATACTCCATTAAATTCATTCATCGCCTTTTGTGCGCCTTGGGTAATTAGACACTCAACAGCATTAGAAGCTACTTCAACTATTTTTGTCGCTATCTCTCTAGCGCGCGGAGGAAATTTACCTAGCACATGGCCTATTACATTAGAGGCGTCCTTGCCCACACCAATCTTAACACGAATAAAATCCTGCGTGCCAATTCGCTCTATGATATTTTTTATGCCATTATGCCCTCCCGCACTACCGCCTACACGGACACGTAAGCGCCCTAATGACATATCAATATCATCTTGAATAACAATTAAATCTCCAACAGAAGAATTAGAATACCTAAAAAGCGCAGCTACGCTTTCTCCTGATAGATTCATAAAAGTCTGAGGCTTAACTAAAGTAACTTTCTCTGATGCAATTGTTACCTCTGCTGCATAACACTGCGCTGCGCGCTTATGCACCCATTCGGCACCATAGCGCGCAGCAATGTAATCTACTGCCTCAAACCCAATCGAATGCGGTGTGCTTTCATATTTCACACCGGGATTGCCCAAGCCTACAACAATCTTCACTCGTGATTAAACAAATCGTTAATTGACTCATTAGCGTGAGTGCGACGAATCGCTTCGCCAATGAGAGGAGCTACTGAAAGACGAGTAAGCTTAAACGGCAAATTCGCAATATCAAAACCTTCTCTCAAAGGAATCGTATCAGTCACTACAAGCTCATCAAGCTGCGTTTCGTGCATTAATCTATCGACACCCTTTGCTGTAAGTGGGAAGTGCGAAACGAACGCGTGAACTGTGCGCGCACCATATTCGCGGCACATTTTTGCAGCGGCAGAAAGAGTGCCACCAGTAGCTGTCATATCGTCAATCATAATGACATCGCAATCTTTGACATCACCAACGACAGAAAACGCATCTACAGTAGAGTCACCAGTGCGCTGCTTAGCTACAATCGCTAAACCACAACCGAGCTTTCTGCTATACCCGTAAGCAGTTTTAGCCCCGCCCGTATCAGGCGAAACTACTACAGGCTTTGCCCAGTGTTGATCGCGAATGTAATCAAGAATAATTGGCTCGGCCTTAAGGTGATCTAAAGGAATATCAAAGAAGCCCTGAATTTGGTTCGCGTGAAGATCCATTGTCAAAACTCTGTCAGCACCTGCTGTCTCAAGGAGATTGGCGATAAGACGAGCCGTAATGGGCACTCTAGGCTGATCCTTTCGATCCTGACGGGCATAGCCGTAGTAAGGAATAACAGCTGTAATACGCTTTGCACTGCCACGCTTAAGAGCATCCATAATAATGAAAAGCTCCATGTATGACTGATTTGGCTCTGGGCTACCCGACTGTATTACAAATACATCCTTGCCACGAACACCTTCTGTAACTTGACAGAAAGTCTCTCCGTCTGGGAAGTGCTTAATATCAATTTTGTTAAGCGGATGACCAAGATACTCTGCTACCTTTTCTGCTAAAGGCAAATTCGCCGTGCCAGAAAACACCATTATTTCATCATTGCAACTCATTTTGACCCTTTCTCTGCGTTTGACGCGCAGCAGGCATGTGGACAACCAGAACACGGCATTGAACACCCGCCGGCTAGCGAGATATCTCGGCCGTCAAAGCAATACGTACAAAGCGACTGACGCGGCAAACCAATAGATTCGACAAGATCATCAAGTCGCTGAAATTCAAGAGAAGTCAAGTTAAGCTTACCGCGGATATACTCAACCATTTCGCGATATTCTACACTATCTGGATTAACATATTTTGTTATATCCGCACCTACTCCCTCTTTGCCGCGTATATAGCGACGCGTAATAAGATCATACTCACTTTTTGAGCGAGAGAAATTAATGAATTTACATGGGAATAAAATAGGTGGGCATGCTATACGTACATGGGTCTCTAAGCAACCTTCTGCATAAAGCCTCGTAGCTTGCTTGCCAAGTTGCGTGCCGCGGACAACTGAATCATCACAAAACACTAATCGCTTATCACGAATTAATCCTGGTATCGGGATTAATTTCATTGAAGCTACTCTTTCGCGTTGCCTTTGATCACTGGGCATAAATGAACGCGCCCAAGTTGGCGTGTATTTAACGAACGGCCTAGCGTATTTCACTCCTGCTTCATGAGCATACCCTAACGCATGGGAAATACCACTATCTGGAATACCACAAGCTGCATCTGCCTTAACAGGATAACGCCTAGCAAGATATGCGCCACTACGATATCTAGCCATTTCTACATTACGCCCCTCATAGGTAGATGCTGGGTAGCCGTAATAAACCCAAAGAAAAGCACAAATAGCCTTCTTTTGTCCTGGAGGAATCACCACCTGTTCAGAATCAGGAGACAAAACAACCATCTCTCCTGGACCTAAATCTCTAACGTGTGTATATCCAAGATTTGGCAACGCACAACTTTCCATGACAGCAATCATAGACTTGTCGCTTCGACCAATGACAACTGGTGTACGCGCAAATTTATCGCGGGCGGCATATATCTCGCCCTTCTCTGTCATAATAAGTATAGAACAAGACCCTTGAATCTTAGATTGAACGTATTTTACGCCTTCTACAATCGAGTCTTGAGTAGCAATAAGAGCCGAAACAACCTCTGTTGGCCCAACCATGCCACTAGTCGTCGAAAATTGCAATTGCGAGGAGTTACTCGAAAACAATTCATTTTTCAACTCCTCAATATTCGTTATTAGCCCTACGGTAACTATCGCAAATGTGCCTAACTTTGAGCACATTACCAACGGCTGAGGATCAGTGTCTGAAATTACACCAATTCCAGAGTTGCCACTAAAACGAGCAAAGTCGTTTTCGAACTTTGATCTAAAAGGTGAATTCTGAATATTATGAATAGACCTTTGAAACCCATCCTTACTTAAAACTGCCATTCCCCCGCGGTGAGTACCGAGGTGGGAATGGTAATCAGTTGCGAAGAACAAATCGCTTACGCAATCTTCCTTCGAGACAACTCCACAAAAACCGCCCATGGCTAGTATCGAAATTATCGTTCTTCTGCTTCAAACTCAGGGCGATTACCCTTGTACCACCAATACATAATTGGCGTAGCAATGAAGACAGACGAATAAGTACCAGCGATAACGCCAATAAGCATCACAAGAGCAAAGTCAAAGATTGAGCCGTCACCAAACGCGAAGAGCGCGAGAACTGCAAAGAACGTCGTAAGAGACGTAATTACTGTACGCGAAAGCGACGCATTAAGAGCAGTATTGCAAAGGTCATAGAATTTGAGGCTCTTATCACGACGAAGCATCTCGCGAATACGGTCAAAAATAACTACTGTATCATTTACAGAGTAACCGATAATCGTAAGGATTGCCATAATAACAATCAAAGAAATCTGTCTACCGCAAAGAGAGAATAGGCCAATAGAAATAAGCGCGTCGTGAGCAAGAGCCACTAGAGCACCTAAACCAAAGCCGAATCTAAAGCGGAAGCCAACATATACAAGGATTGCAATCAAAGAGAAAACAACTGCATATGTTCCACTTTCTTTAAGATCCTTGCCGACGATCGAACCGACTTCATCTACAGAGGAAGCTACAAACATCGCCTCTGGGAACTTAGCGTTCAGAAGCTTTGTGATATAAGCGGCAACGTCCTTACCTTCGAGAGCTGCACCCTTCTTTGTTTCTGCCGTTTCACCAGTTTTCAAAAGGAGCGTAGTATCGCCAACGCCATATTGGAACTGAATGACCGCAGCATTATCAAAATCATTGATGGCCTTACGGATTTCAGACTCAGCAGGTCTTGCTTCCTGTTTGAAGTCATAAACAATTGATGTACCACCAGTAAGATCAACAGAAAGAACAGCTGCTTTATTTGTCAACAATCTTGTTGCAAAAATCGCTAAGGAAACAGCAACAATCACAAATGAAATACCGACAGTATACTTTGTTACCTTAAGGAAATCAAAGTCTGAATTCTTAAATAAGGCAAGCATCTTGAACGGTTTCGCACGCGATGGATCAACGGTATGATCGAAAATAAGGCGCGTAACTACAACAGCAGTAAACATCGAAATAACAACACCGGCTGTGAGTGTAATTGCAAAGCCACGAACAGGACCGGTGCCAACTGCAAAGAGAATAATACCAGTTATGATGGTTGTTAAGTTTGAGTCAAAAATAGCAGTAAACGCACGACCATAGCCGTTTTTAATTGCTTCACCAGCATTCCTACCCATAAGGAATTCTTCTCTAATTCTTTCAAAAATAAGAACGTTAGCATCTACAGCCATACCAAGCGAAAGAACGAGACCAGCGATACCAGGCATCGTCAACACAGGCAATTGCATCGATCCGCCACCACCCATTGAAGGATCGTGCGCAAAGACACCGAGAATGTTAGCGCAGATAACTAAAGCCGTTGGGAGCAACGCAATATCAAGGAAAAGCGCCACATTAGCAACTAGACCAGAGAACCAATAATAGATAAACATGAAAATCGCGACGAGGATAAAGCCAAAACCTGCCGCAACAATGCCTGCCTGAATAGCGTCTTGGCCAACGGTTGGAGCAACGCTAGACTCAGCAAGAATGCAAAGAGGAGCAGGAAGAGCACCAGCATTAAGCTCGTTTGCGAGTTTCTGAGCACTTGCACCATCAAAACGACCAGAAATCTGGCCATTGGCACCGATTTCGTCATTGATAACTGGAGCAGAGATAAGCTGGTTGTCAAGCACAATCGCAAGCTGACGACCGACCGGGGATGGATTCTTTACACCATTTGGCTTAAAGTTTCTAGTAAGAGTTGAGAATTTCTGCGCGCCTTCAGCGTTAAGTCTAAAGGAAATTACAATCTCTCCGGAAGTAGGATTGCGGTCAACAACAGCAGAAACGAGGTGCTCGCCAGTTACACGAGGCTCTGTGCGACGAGCGACAAAATTAGGAGCGTATGTACCATCACCATTATCTTCAAGCATGAACTGATAACGAGAGTCTGGAGTTTGCCATGCTGCAAGTCTAGCAGCATAACCAGGGGTGCGGCTAACTTCTGCCCAGTTGGCGGCACGCGCATAACCATTGCCCTTGCGCTCGTAACCTTCTGGGGCGATATCCTTAGAAAGGAGTTTTGCAACAAGCTGAGAATTCTTAGAGTGTGTTAAGCGAAATTCAAGAAACGCCGCGCTCTGAAGGTTTGCCTTAGCTGCTTTACGAACTTCTTCATCGACACCAGGAAGCTGAACGAGAAGACGGTGGTCTTTAAGACCTTGAATAACAGGCTCATTCGTACCCATCGCATCTACGCGGCGGCGGATAACTTGAATAATACGATCATCACAACCCTGAAGCGTTTCTTCGACCTTTTTGTCAAGAGCGGCAGGGTTATTTGTTATGCTAGGATTATCTGCAATGATAGACTCTTTTAGGCTGTCGATGTCAACACCGAGCGTGAAAGATGTTCCGCCTTTAAGATCGAGTCCAAACCTAAATTTCTCTTTAGGTGGATTGCAAATATAAAACGACGTCGCCGCAATAAGGCCCAACGCGAGCCATTTCCAAATATTATTACGCATTACCGATTCTTTAGCCATTATTGATACCTCTTTATCTTTTGTGAAAAGTATCTCATAGTATATCAAATTTTACCTATAAAAACAAAGGCGAAATTACTTTCAGAAAATTGACTCACTTGACTTGCAATTTACCGGCGAAATTACAAGTGTTGGGAATATCTCAAAGATTGCCTAACAAATAGATAAATAAAGCGATAACTATAAGAGGAAGAACCCATCTACAATAAACTCGCATAAGCCTAGGCATTTTTATTCCTTGCCCAGAATTGGCCTCCTTTAAAAAGCCTTCCCAGCCCCAGCCGCATTTGAGAGTACAAAATAACACAAATGCAAGAGCCCCAAAAGGAAGAATAAATGTACTAAGTACAAAATCTTCTAAATCTAAAATCGTGGTACCCTTACCCATAGGCGAAATATCTTTCCAAAGATTGAATCCAAATATACAAGGAAGTGCTAATGCAGTTAGTGAAATAGCCACAATAACACATATCTTTCGCCTACTTATAGAAAGATAATCGCACAAACTAGCAACTATCGCTTCAAAAACAGCTAATACCGTCGAAAATGCTGCAAAAGACATTAACAAAAAGAACATCGCCGCACACACTTGGCCATATGGCATATGTATAAAGACATTTGGCAAAGTTACAAAAACTAAACCTGGACCTTGAGAAGGCGACACCCCACAGGCAAAACACGCTGGTATCACTACTAGGCCAGCTATTATAGCAACAAATGTATCAAGACAAGCGACAGAAATCGATTCGCCTAATAAAGAGCGTTTCTTGTCAATATACGAGCCGAATATAGCCATAGATCCAACACCAAGCGACAAAGTAAAAAACGCCTGATTCATGGCCGCACCTAAAAGCTTTGCTAAACCTATCTGCCTAACTCGTTCTATATTTGGGAGTAAATAAAACTGAACTCCTTTAATAGCTCCATCTAAAGTGCATGATCTAATAGCTAAAAGGGTTATTAGTATAAACAAGGAAGACATCATCCATTTTGAAACTCTCTCAACACCCTTCTCTACACCTATGACACATACGATTGCAGCTACTACTACCATAACAGTTGAGGATGCAAATTGCAAAGGCCAGTTCTGTAAAAGACCACTAAACTCTGTCGCAGCACTTTGCGCAGTTATACCTTCAAAGCCAGAACAAAGGCTTTTCACAAAATAAATAGCCATCCATCCAGAAACTGTAGTATAAAACATCATAAGAAGCGTATTACCTGTCAAGCCCCAAAGACCGTGGATGCGCCATAGCGGTTTATCTGGGCGTAATCTTTTATGTAGTAATGCTAATGATGACGACGCTGCTCGACCCGCGGCAAATTCCATAGTTAAAATTGGAACACCAAGCAAAAGCAAACAAAGCAAATATGTTAAAACAAAAATCCCACCGCCATACTCTCCAGCAACATAAGGAAAGCGCCAAACATTACCAATACCTACTGCACAACCAACACTAATAAGAATAAAACCTAGACGTGTTGATATCTTCTGGCTACCTGAACTCATCTTCTAAAATGTCCTAAATACGTTTCTTGATCTTCAAATTGATTAAATGCATACCCTATTGCTTGAGGGCAATGCGCATCTGATGAAAGAATAAAGCTTACTCCTCTAGCACGAAGAAGTGAGCGAAAGAAAGCTGACGGATAAGCATCTTGCAAATACCCGCGATATATTGCCCCAGTATTAACCTCTACTATTTTGTTAGAGGTTGCTATAGCATCGGCAGTTGCTTCAAGTTCGCCCTTGTACCACGCATCGGACTCATCAAAAAATATAGAATTAGAATTAAACTTGCGAACCAAATCTGCGTGTCCTATAATATCAAAATCACAAGTCTCCACCATTAAACGCTCTTGACGAAAGTAATCTTTTACGAATAAAGAAAAATCTCCATCGTAATTTTGTTCTACACCTTCCTTTAAATTTTCTGGCGACATATCAACTATAACATTTGCGCCAGTTGGAGAAGCAACAAAATGCACCGAACCTATAATGTAGTCGGGCGAGATGTCACTATATACCTTGCGGTCGCAAGTTGCCACACCTGGCAAAAAATCAGCCTCTACACCAAGTGATATTTCTATTTTGTTTTTATAACTCTCAGCAACTTCTCTAACATCAGCAGCATATCGCGGCGCTTTCGCTACCGTCAAAGCCCAGTCAAGCATATCTGAAGGCAACATTGAATGAGAAGAGAAGCCTAATTTGCAAAACCCTTTCTCAATCGCCGCCAAAGCCATCTCTTCAACTCCAGCGCGTCCGTCGCACCATTTCGTGTGACAGTGAAAATCTGATTTCATTTTGTTGTCTTAAGATGCCTATGCGGGCGATGATTTGCGACAATGCGAGAGACACCAACTAATAGGCAAGTAAGAACTAGCATTATCGTCGAAAGAGAATTTATTACTGGCATTTGCCTAGAATGCTTAATCATTGAATAGATCTTAAGCGGCAAAGTATCAGCACCAGGACCAGTAACAAAAAACGTTATTACAAAATCATCAATTGAAAGCGTAAATGCCAAAAGTCCGCCAGCCACTATTCCTGGCATAAGAATAGGGAGGGTAACATGAAAGAAGGTATAAAGCCCACCTGCTCCTAAATCGTAAGCAGCCTCGGTGATTCGATCATCAAAATCCTGTAATCGAGCCAATACTGTCATCGTAACATAAGAGATACAAAATGTTATATGAGCAATAATAATCGTCAGTAGTCCACATGGTATCTTAAGCGAGGCAAACATCATTAGAAGCGATATACCCATCAATATTTCAGGCACAACAAGCGGAGTATAAATTAACCCAAAATGCACCGTCTGCAGTCTACCCTTCCATTTATTTAACGCCATTGCAGCCGTAGTCCCTAGCACACAACTAACTACTGTAGCAATAGCTGCTACAAGTAAAGAACGCTTGAAGGACATCCAAATCTCTCTATTACGCGGCGAAAAAAGCGCCGCATACCAGTCAAAGGTAAATCCTGCCCATTCGCCTCCGAATTTTGCTGCATTAAACGAATTGCCAACTAAAACAAAAATAGGCAAATACAAGAAAACTAGAACTAACGCAAGTATAACTATGCAAAAAGCCGATTTCTTCATGCTGCACCTCCTGAAATTCTACGAGATGTAGCCTCTGCCAAACGCTTTGCCTCACGCTCGTCTTGGCGCTTCATCCACCAAGCAACACAACCTAACGGCAACAATACTGCTACTGCAGTTAGACCAGCAAGCGCCGAGGCGTGGGGCAAATTACGATCTGGGAATGTGCGCTGATATATCTTATTACCAATAAGTTCAGAATCTGTTCCACCAACTAAATCAGGAATAACATAAGAACCAATAGCGGGAATAAATACCATCAATACCGCGCTTATAACTCCACGTCTTACGCCTGGTAAGAATATTTTGCGAAACGCAAAAAAGCTCCTCGCACCAAGATCTCTGGCAGCCTCAAGAAGCGAAAAATCAAACTTCTCCGCAGCAGCATATATCGGCATTATCGCAAATGGAAGAAAGGAATAAACTGATACCACAAGAATCGCACCAGAATTGTAATTAAGAGAAACTGATTGATCAATAATACCTATTGATGAAAGCAACCCCTGTAAAAAGCCTTCTGGATTTAATAGCGTGCGCCAAGCGAAAACGCGAACAATAAAACTCGTCCAAAAAGGTAGCATAATAAGCCCTGCGACCGCCGCTCGCCATTTCGTCGTCATTCGCGCAATAGCATACGCACATGGCAACGATAGGATTACGCAAAAAAACGTAGTAAGCGCAGATATCCAAATCGTACGCCAAACAATAGCTGGATAGTTAGGATTGGAAATGCTGCGCCATGTAGCAAGCGTAAACCCAGGGGCAATGCCGCCGTCGGGACTTGCGGCATGAAAAGCTATCGATAAAACGATAACAGTTGGCACTACAAAGAAAAACGAAAGCCAGAGGAAACTTGGCATCGTTAGACCAACTTCGCGAAGCTTATTGCGAACACCGACCATCAGACGTCATCCTCCTCAACCATGTACCCATCGTCTGGGTGCCACCATACAAAGACTTTATCGTTCCATGTTATAGCTTCTTGGTCAAGCAAGAATCTTGAATGCGGCTTAAGCGCAGAAATACGAACACCATTTGCATCAAGCCAATACTTAGTATAGACACCTTGATATACGATATCCTTTACCGTTGATGGGAAAACATTTATCGCGGCACCCTTTTCTGGAGGAGGAGGAGAAAGCGTAACACGAATCTTCTCGGGTCTAACAGAAAGACCAACCCTTTGCCCTGTGGCTAGATTCTTATCGTTGAACGCTTTTATTTGGGCAAAACCATCTGTTTTTATAAAACAGTAATCTCCTTCAACGGAAACTATTTCGCCTGAAATAAAATTCGTGTCCCCAATAAATGACGCGACAAAACGAGAGGCTGGAGCTTCGTAAATCTTAGCAGGCCCATCTAGTTGCTCAATTTTCCCACGATTTATAACGGCAATTCTATCAGAAAGGCTCATCGCTTCGCCCTGATCATGCGTTACATACAGAAATGTAATGCCAACTTGATCGTGAATAGTATCAAGTTCAAGAAGCATATGCTGCCTAAGTTTTAAGTCAAGTGCAGCAAGTGGCTCATCTAAAAGTAAAACTTGAGGTCTATCAACGAGCGCTCGCGCAATTGCCACACGCTGCTTCTGCCCACCAGAGAGCTGGCTTGGGTATTTCCAAGCCTGGTCGCTCATCTGAATCATTTCAAGAATCTCTTCTACTTTCTCCTCTATCTCCTTGCCATCCATATGGGCAAGTTTCAGTGAAAACGCGATATTATCCCATATCGTCATCGTAGGAAAAAGCGCGTAATTCTGGAACACAGTATGAACGCGGCGACGATTAGGAGGCAAGTCTGTAATATCTTTACCCTCGAGATATATGCGCCCTGAATCGGGGCGTTCGAACCCACCAAGCATACGCAATAACGTTGTTTTGCCGCATCCTGAAGGACCTAACAACGAAAAGAATTCGCCGCGATTAACGGTCAGTGAAACGTCATTTACCGCAGTAAGCGCTCCGAAGCGCTTGGTAACATGGTCGAATACGAGAAAGTCGTCTTTCAACTTTACGCTCCTTTCCCGCGGCCTTTTGAAAATTCTAGCCGCGTTTTGGCTTTCGACAAACCAACCTTTACACTCTTTCCGAGTTTTCCAGAAAGAAATTCTTCTGCCAATGGATCTTCAACGAATCTACGTATAGCACGCTTAATTGGGCGCGCACCCAAAGACCCATCTTCAAACCCCTTGTCTACTAAAAATGCTTTAGCATCTTTAGAAAACGTTATACTTGAACAAACTTTAGCCGCTCTTTGTGAAAGCTTTTCTAATTCATTATCAAGAATTAGAGCCATGTCATCTTTTGTAAGACGCTTAAAGACAACGACTTCATCAAATCTATTTAAAAGCTCTGGCCTAAATGAACGCTTTGATTCCCCGAGTAGTTTTTCTCTTAACGCGTCGAAATTATCATGCGCCGAGGGGGCAAAACCTAGACTGCGACCACCGCGATCAAAATCAAAGCCAAGATTTGCTGTGCAAATAATAATCGTATTTCTGAAATCTACAATCCTGCCCTGTCCGTCTGTTAGTCTACCATCGTCTAAAATCTGCAGTAGCATATTGTGCACTTGCGAATCTGCCTTTTCAAACTCGTCAAACAGGACAACAGAATATGGCCGGCGGCGAACCTTCTCAGTAAGTTGCCCGCCCTCTTCATAGCCAACATATCCAGGAGGTGCGCCTGTTAGCCTTGAGGAAGAGTACTTCTCTTGAAATTCACTCATATCAATTGTTATAAGCGATTTCTCATCACCATAAACCTTTTCGGCAAGCATCTTAGCTAGATGTGTTTTACCAACACCAGTAGGACCAAGAAAAAGAAACCCTCCCACAGGTCTACGAGGATCACCTAACATCGCTCGGCTACGCCTTAATGCCCGCGCCACTGCCGCAACTGCCTCGTCTTGCCCTACGACAGTATTCGAAAGCGACTTCTCTAAACTCAAAAGTTTTTCTGCCGTTGATGTATTCATCTTCTCAACCGGCACACCACTCATCAAACTAACTGTCTCTGCGATATCTGCCTCAGTCGCAATTATCATCTCTTCAGCATGGGCCGACTTCCACTTAGCTAATTTATCTGCAAACTCTTGAGAAGCTAAAGCAATCTCAGAGCGATATTCACTAGCACAATCAAAATCACCACGGCGAACAGCTTCTTCTTTTTTGCTTTTAAGAGAATCTATTTTTTCTTGAATATCGGTAATATAATTTGGTCTAGCACTGTGCGCAGCTCTCAAACGCGCACCAGTTTCATCCATCGCATCAATTGCTTTATCTGGCAATTGTCTTGCGGGCAAATATCTAGATGTTAATTCTACTGCAGAACGCAACACCTCTGGCGCAAAAGACACAGTGTGAAACTCTTCATACTTGGGAGCTATACCAGAGAGTATTTCAATTGTGTCTTCAATAGTTGGCTCGTCAACAAGAACGCTCTGAAAGCGTCTTTCAAGCGCAGCATCCTTTTCAATAGAACGATGATACTCCTTAAGCGTCGTTGCACCAATGCACTGTAATTCGCCGCGCGCGAGCGGTGGCTTAAGAATGTTAGCTGCATCCATGGAGCCTTCTGAACCACCAGCTCCAACCATAGTATGAATTTCATCCAAGAAAAGAATTACATTTCCTGCACGAATTGTTTCATCAACAATTTTTTTAAGCCTCTCTTCAAACTGACCGCGGTATTGAGTACCTGCTACAACACGAGCCATATCTAGGGCAACTATTCGTTTGCCCTGCATACGCTCAGGCACTTCGCCACGATGAATCTGCAGCGCCAAGCCCTCAACAACCGCCGTTTTGCCAACGCCTGCTTCACCAATTAAAACGGCGTTATTCTTTGTTCTACGAGAAAGAATCTGGACTATACGGCGCAACTGTGTTTGTCTGCCAATAACTGGATCTAGTCTACCTTGGGAGGCTAATGCCGTAAGGTCTCGACCGAAGGCGGCAAGTGTAGGAGTTTTAAGCTGCTTGCCATTGGAGGCTTGTCTCCTGGAGTTTTCATTCTCAGAGGAAGCTTGATTCTCTTCAAATGGCTCTTCTTCTTGTTGAGATGAAGATTGAATACCTGCGGAAAGAAATCTTTCTAACGTAATGCCTGCATTAAAAAGAAGTTGAGCAGCAGCATTTTCACCTTCCTTAAGCATCGCGATTATTAAACAAGACGTACTAACGGGCGCTCCTTTAGCCTCAATTTCTGCAATCTGCAAAACCTTTTTTGTGCGTGCCGTTACTGGGAGCGCGCCTCTTGAAAGAGTCGTAGCAGCCGTTGCAATGGAATTACGCATTGACTCAGAAAGTTCCTCTGGAGAAACACCCAGATTACGAAAACGAGCAACTGCTGAACACGAAGGAATCGCAAGAATAGAAAGAAATATATGCTCACTTGCAATATGATCATGCCCAAATTGCCGTGCGCACGAGGAAGCAGCATTAAGTGCATCTACCGCATTTTTTGTATACTCAAAACCCATATCAATAATTGCCTTCTACTTTAAAATAAACATTACCAAATGCTTCTCTAGCTACATCAGCCCTTTTTGCATCAATCTCATCACGAAGCGCTGCATCGGCATCATCATCAGGGCGCTCAAATTCTAGAGAAGACATCATTTCATCAATAAGTTCAAGTTGCATACCCTCTAGCATATCATTTGCAGCAGCTAACCTTAATGTTGAAAGCATATCATAGAATTCAACTGCAGATAGGAGGCGGCAATTTTTAAGAATTGCTAAGGCACGAGAAACTGAATCATTGAAAACAAGCGCCATATCTGCTGTTAAGCGAGAACGCGCGTTAAGTTCTTGCTTAAGAAGCGCACGCATTATGGAGCGAGCTTTAACCTGCGTCATAGTCGAAGGATAAAGAATCTTATATACATGCCCTGGATTTTTTATTACCAATGCATCAGGAGCAACTGCGTCCATATCTAACGCGTGCAACGCTCTTAATGAGGCTTCTAGCTCACCAATAAGAAATAAGCCTTCTAAATGAAGCCCATCGCCTACTAGCAACTTAGAATTAACACCCTTCGTAGAGAGCTCTTTCATCGGCAGCTTCGGTTTGGACGGCTTTGATGGACGCGATTCCATCTTATTAATTTCGCCTACCATCCCTGTTACAGCATCTATTATTGCACCGATAAATGGAGGAGGATTTTCTAAGTCGCCGGAGATAGTAAGCATCCCGCGTTGTGATTTCCAAGTGCGGGCGGCATGTTTCTTTTGTGCCTCAACATCTTCCTGCGCGGCACATTTTTCGCAAACATAAAGCTCCTGAGTAGAACCATCTTCTAGTTCTCGCTCAATCGCCTTTTTCGCGTCAGCCTTTTTACAAATTTCACACTTCATCGTATAGTATCAAGCAAAAAATGCATTGTATAGCGCGCGAACTGACGCGTCTCGATCCTTAGCACGAACTGCAATCATAAATGAAACTTCGCTTGAACCTTGGTTAACCATTGAAATGGAAATACCTACAGAGGCAAGCGCAAGACAAGCCTTAGCAAACATACCAGGCGTATAGCACATACCCTCGCCAACTACCATAATAATAGTAATATCATGCTCAATAGCAGTGTAATCAGGGTTAAGAGTCTCTTTTATACGCTTTAAGATACGCTGCTCGCGATCTTTAGTAAGATATTGTTCCTTAACAACCACGCACTGCGAGTCTACTCCAGAAGGCATATGTTCATAAGAAATACCCTCTTCTTCAAGAACTTGGAGAAGTTTGCGCCCAAAGCCAACTTCGCGATTCATGAGATACTTCTCAACTACGATATTGCAAAAACCATCTGCACTTGCCACGCCAACAACAGTGCCAGGGACTACACGACGAGACTGCTGAATCATCGTACCAGGCTCTGATGGATGATTAGTGTTACGAATATTAATCGGGATGCGCGCACGAACAGCTGGAATAACAGCATCATCGTTAAACACTCCAAAGCCGGCATATGCTAATTCTCGCATCTCACGATAAGTCATAGCCTGTATGCCTTCAACATTCTTAACCTCTGGTACTATGCGAGGATCTACAGGATAAACAGAATCAACATCTGTAAAGTTTTCATACACGTCAGCACACACAGCTGCCGCTAGAATTGAGCCAGTAATATCGCTTCCGCCGCGAGGAAACGTAACAACCTTGCCGTCGCGCGTATATCCAAAGAATCCTGGATAAATAACTATCCCATCAAAACTAGAAAAGGCTCTTGAAAGACGAGCATAACTATCAGGGTCAAGTTGAGCATCACCAAAGGATCCTTTTAGTATCATACCTGAATCTTTGGGGCTCACATAACGAGCATTCACACCGCGCGATGAAAAGG
Organism: Kiritimatiellia bacterium; assembly: GCA_017628025.1. Lineage (GTDB taxonomy): Bacteria > Verrucomicrobiota > Kiritimatiellia > RFP12 > UBA1067 > UBA1067. The sequence continues at coordinate 73,033 of JAGBZX010000018.1, forward strand.
CAGCAGCTACGAGCTTTGCGTTATTATCCTCGCCTGCAGCCTTCATCAAATCTAAAAATTCACATTCTTCCAATTCACCAGCGCGAGAAAGGCGCTTGCGAATATCTTCTGTAATCTCTTTGATTATAGCGTCGCCAAGATTAAAGACCTGCGCCATTTCAGCATAGCGCTCAACAAACTCTGCAAGTTTGCAGTCGACATTCTCGCCTGCGCGAGCAGCCTTTGCCATAGATATAAGTAGGTCTGTTATTTTGACATCGTTTTCAAAGCGCTTTCCAGGAGCAGAGACGACAACTATACGTCTAGTTGGGTCTGCTAGAACGATAGAAATAACTTTATTTAGCTGGTCAGCATTAGCCAGCGACGAACCGCCAAATTTACATACTTTCATTTCAAAGAATCCTAAGTTTTGTTATTTCTGAGGCAGTAACACCAGAGAGTTTAATTTCTTCTAGTGCTGCTTCAACAGCTGCTGACGCAGCAGCATGGGTAAGAACGACAACTGGAATAAATTCACCAGAACCTTCTTTTTGGCTAGCAGCCGAAATAGAGACTCCATTGCGACCTAGAATTGCGGCAATTGTGCCAAACGCACCAGGCTTATCTGCGACAGAGAACCTAAGATAAAATTTAGACTCAATAGCACCTGCCTCTTTAAGAGTCGTCGTATCTGCAGCGTAGTTTGGTACTGCACGAGAGTAGCGAGTCTCTCCATGGGCTAGATTACGCGCTATGTCTGCTACGTCTCCAAGCACAGTAGATGCTGTAGGAGCGCGCCCTGCTCCGCGCCCATAATACATCGTATAATCAGACATATCGCCCTTAACCATGACAGCATTAAACGCATCATTTACAGAGCTAAGCATGTGAGAGAAAGGTATGAGCGTTGGATGAACACCAACTTCTACTTCTTCTCCTGTGCGCGCAACACACGCAAGAAGTTTAATACGATATCCAAATTCTGCTGCATATTTAACATCAAGCGACGAAAGATTTCGGATACCTTCAACTTGGACATCTGACATCTTTGGCGTAAAACCGTATGCTAAGGACGAAAGAATACAAGCTTTGTGGGCTGTATCGAAGCCATCTATATCAAGAGATGGGTCGGCTTCCGCATACCCAAGACGTTGCGCTTCAGAAAGTGCGTCTTCAAATGGCAATGACTCACGTTCCATACGAGTGAGGATATAGTTGCACGTACCATTAAGGATACCATGAATTGATTCTATCTCATTTGAAACTAGCGCCTCACGGACAACGCGGATAATTGGAATACCACCACCAACTGATGCACCAAAATAAATATCAACTCCATTTTTCGAAGCGGTCTCAAAAATCTCCGTACCATACTCTGCAAGAAGTTTTTTATTCGCAGTAACAACACATTTTCCATTTGAAAGCGCTTCTAGTACGAGCGTTTTAGCGATACCTGTTCCGCCAATAGTCTCTACAACGACATTAACGGAGTTATCTTTTATAACCTCAAAAGCATCGGTCGTAAGCACGCCTTCGGGAACCACAAAACCGCGGTCTGTAGTTATATCAAGATCTGCAATACGTTTTAGCACGATATCAACACCTGTTCGGTGAGCCATAACTGTGCGATGTTCTAAAAGACCTTGCGCTACGCCCGCTCCGACGGTGCCAAAACCCAAAATGCCTATACCTATTTCTTTCATATGTGCTTATGCCCTTTCAAATTGAGTATTATATCACATTTTATAAAACTTTATACTCACCTTTTAATGTAAAAAGATTAAACTTTTAATATCCGAGCGATTCATTAACTAATATAACTAATGTTGGAGTGGCAGTAGGTTTACGGTCAAACACGGCTGTTACTTTACAAATCCGATCGGGAGAGTCGCAATTAGCGCATATACCTGTAGATGCGCAAGGTGTTTTCTTATTAAGCCTACGGCAATTTGGCGGGCAAGCTTCACGTTTTATACGAGCAATAGCTTCGTCGATACCACCATCTACAATTTTATTTTTTCCAACAACATAAATAACGCGACTAGGGCCTGAAATACTTGCTGCTATGCGGTTTCCACGACCATCAATATTAACGATTCTTCCATCTACGGTAAGAGCGTTTGCACTAAGGAGGAAAATATCCATCACTAGTTCATGGTCACGAATCTCCTTGCCGGCACTGATGAGTTTATCTCTAACGCCAAGAGCCTTAACGCTTTCGCTTCCACCCCAGCCAACGCTAGAAAGATTAGCAGCCTCAGATAGAACATGTTCAGCAGCTTCCTCTTTAGTATTAAAAACCAAAGCATCAAAGCCACGTTTTTTTAAGTTTTCTGCAACAACATGTAATACACTTTCCATTTTATCTCCTTGAATTATCCATAAATTAAATTATCAATAAACTAAACTATCCATAAAACAAACTATCATAAACTAAAGTATCAATAAACAAAATTATCCATAAACTAAAGTATCAATAAAATAAAGTATCCATAAAAATAATAGTTTATTTCTATTTCTAAATAACATTTACTAGCTATTTTAAATGGCTATTTTAAAACAGCTCCATCTCCTAGCTCCATCTCCCCTTATCTCAAAAACATTCAAAATTTATATGTAGATTATCAAAAATATTAAAAAAAATAAAGACCAATCCCCCAAGATTTTTCCGCACATAATTCTCATTTTAAAAATCTTACCGCCCTTGCAGCACGCAAAAACTTCTTAAAAGAGCTCTTAAAAAGTCTAAATCTCCCCTCGAAAAAGGACAAAAAGATTTCCTGAACGACACTTAAGCTAGATACAAACTGTTTTTGCTCAAAAAAAGCAGCTCTTCGCCCAACAAATGCCAAGATTCTCGCTTTTTTACCGAAAAAAATGGGTAAAAAAGGCAAAACCGCCCTAGTAGCGATTTATTTGCCGCGGTTTTTGCTTAGTTTTCTTTGGGGTTTTTAGCTATCTCTACCCGTCATACACCCTATCGGGCGAGAGATAATGCTCTAAAACTTCGATTATTATCGAAAACGTCTCTTGCGGGAAGCCTAAAATCTCCTTCA
>JAGBZX010000019.1 GCA_017628025.1 Kiritimatiellia bacterium
AAGTACCATAGGGAGAGAGTATATTATGTTTAGCTAGTTTTCGTAGCATTTTAGAAGGTTTGCTACTTTTACCGGACCATCTGCGAGAAGAGCCATACGAAGAACTAGCCCCTAAAGAGCCACTACCGCGGCAAGAGTAAGAGCCTATCCCGTTAGTCTCCTCCTCGCCGAAATCTGAAGTAAAAAGCTCATAAAGCCCAAAATACTTTAAAGCATCCGCAACATACGAACGCTCAATAGTGGACTTCTTAGCCCTCCAATAAGGAGAATGAGTATACTTCTTTCTTGCCATCACAAGACGTAGTATATCATAAAATGAGAATTATATGCGGAAAAATCTTGAACTAAAACTTCTCGTTTAGTTTACAAAAGTAAATGCGACTATGGAATGAAAGTCGCATTTACTCTAAGAACAGACCATTATAGCAAACTAAGGGTGCTTGCAATTACAAAAGCGCCAAAAATAAGAAACCCTAAGCTATACTTATATGCAACCCTCAGCCATACTCATAAGAAACCCTAAGCTATACTTATATGCAACCCTCAGCCATACTCATAAGAAACCCTAAGCTATATTTATATGCAACCCTCAGTTATACTTATAAGTGTAATAGTTAAACTACAAGCAAAGAAGAATAACGCCCACTAATATCGCAGCGAGCGCAAGAGCTTTTCGACGGATGTCGTGTTCATGAAATATCGCTCCACCTATAAAAAATGTCAATATTATACTTGAGCGTCTAATCAAACTCAGGACAGAGATCTGTGATTCTGGCATAGATATCGCCGTAAAATAAAATGCGTCACTCGCCGTCAGGAGGATTCCCGTCAATGGCATCGTCAGACGCCACTGAAATCCTTTGTGATTAAATACGGAAAGCACTCCATACATTACCGTCATCCCTCCAAGAAACCACCACAATACCGTAAGTGGTAAAATTCCCAGTCCCTGCATCAAATGCTTATCGTACAAGGCACTACAACTGCCTAACACCGTTCCTACAAGCGCCAATAAAACAGCCTTTATCCCTCCCTCTGCTCTATTCTTACTTGATGAAAGCGAAAAGAATATGCAACCAGCCATAACAAATGCCATGCCGATGGCTTGAATTATATTTGGAATTTCTGCAAAAATAAGCACTGCCCCAATTAATGTCCAAAATGGTCCTGACGCACGAATTGGCGCGGCACATGTAATCGGCAAGGTCCTCAATGCCAAATATGTCGCCGTCCAACTCGCTCCTACAATAAAACTCTTAACCAACAAATGTAAAACGTGCTTAGGAGCAATATTAATCGCAGCACCCATTTTGCCACTAAAAAAAAGTATTAGCGATAATACCGCCCATCCGCTAAATGTCGTCAAAAATAAAGTTGGAAAAACAGAATTATTTTTTACGCTTGCTTTCTTGCAAAGATCATACATGCTCAAGCAAACGCTTGAAGAAAGTATCCACAAAAGCCATGAATCAGTTGTTATTGACATTATCATTCGGGGCGATAACTAAAGTATATCTGATGCTCTTTTTAGTTTTATGACCAAAATTGCTCTTTCCGCTTAGCTCTTAAATATACTAATGTTGGAAGCAATACAATTAAAAGATACCATGAAATACAATCAAATAATCCCCATTGCTCAACTTCTATATTTGCCCATGGAATAGAAGCTATCGCCCAAGAGATACCACGCATCGCTTCAGTCGAAAGAATAGCCGCGTTATTTATATGAGCTGCAACTTGTAATGAAAAACACCCAATTATTGAACCGATAAATCCTAAAATAACAGAAGTTCCTGCTAGCGGCATAAGAAGAAGCGTAGCGACTAGCCCTCCTGGCGTTATCTGCCCGAAAACATACGCCGCAACTGGAGTACCAAATGCCCACGCTGCAACAAAGACTAATATCGCCCTTTTCTTTCGCGACCAACCAAGGCTAACTGCAAACCTATCAGAAACTAAAATGCCTAGCATCACAGTAAACGACAAGACTGACCCTATATCAAAAAGCATTGATGGACAAAATATATGAAAAATCACAAATGTTTGAGCCCATGCTACTAACGCATCACTTCGCCTCATAAAAAAAGGGCCCATCAAATAAAATGTAGCCATCGAAGCTGCCCTCATTGCGCTCGGGCTAGATAATGCCAGGAACGCATAAAACCAAATCGCAGGAACAGCAAAAACTCCAGAAAAATCAAATGGGCATTTGCACAACCTTAGAAACAAAAGAATTAGCCCCAAAACAACACCAACATGAAGCCCTGATATAGCAAAAAAATGTGTTGTGCCTGCCGTAGCAAACGTCTTTCTAGTAGTCTTCTCCAATCCTGAGCGATCTCCAAAAATCATCGCCTTATTTATACCATAGGTTAGTAAATAATCTTCTAATACACCAACTTTAGAAGCGTTAAGCATCTTATCCCTTACAAAATGAAGAATCTTAACTGGCGAAATACTACTAGGCGAATATATGCGTTGCGCAGAAGAATGCACACCAGAAATATACATCCTTCGCCTTCCTCTAAATGAGCGATCTTTTCGCTCTACCCAGCCAGTACATTTCCAAATCTCTCCAGGAGAAGGCGTTTGGGTATCATCCTTAAAGCGCACCTGCAAATCAATACCGCGCCATGAAGAATTAAAGCTTACTCGTCCGAAACGATTTATAGGTGGCGTTTCAACTTTAAGTTCTGCCGTAAAAGGTCCATTACTTGATTCAATCGTGTCCAAAGCTTCATACCTGGAATTTTCAGTATAAAGCGCTAATGAAAAACCCGCAAGAAATATCGCTACATATTTCCAGCCCTTAATAGAAAAGGCATATCCAAAAAAGACTGTGCAAAGTGCCGCGGCAACAGCATATAGCCAAAGCCACCCAAAAGGTCCAGCAACAAATCCTGCCGCCTCACCTAATGCCAGTGCGGCACATACCCCAAGCAATCCTGCGCTCGATATTGGCTTAACCACTTGCGGGTTTTTATAAATAAATAATTAAAGCCCTAGCGTAGCAGCAAGTTCAGCTTTGGACTTGTAACCAATAGATTTAGCTACAGTTGCACCATTGCGAATAAGAAATACCGCAGGAATTGATGTAATCTGGTAGCGTGCTGCTAAATCTGGAGCTTCATCAACATTAACCTTGCAGACCTTTATCACTCCAGCTTTCTCAGCTGCTAATGCTTCGATTTCTTTAGAAAGCATCACGCATGGGCCGCACCATTCTGCCCAGAAATCAATCACTACTGGGATTTTAGAAGAAAGAACTTCTTCATCAAAATTCGCGCTTGTAATATTTATAGCTGCATTCATTTTCATCTCCTTTTCTTCAGTTTGAGTTTTAACATCTTTAATATCATTACCTTTACGCTCCATAAGACCTGACGCATAAATAATACCAGTAATAAGCAATGCTACACCGCATACCCTATTAATTATAAGTGTCCTTTTCTTTATAAAATTAAGTGCACTTTTTAATTCACTAAGAAAAACTGCCGTAAAGAAAAATGGTACACCTAACCCAACTGAGTACAAGGCTAATAATGTGGCGCCTTTAACAGCCCCTCCTTGTGCAGCGGCAGTTAAAAGAGCTGCGCCTAGATAAGCCCCGGCACATGGCATTATACAAAGGGAATAAATTGCACCAAATGAAAACGCAGAGAAAAACCCATCCATCTTACGTGCCGATACTGATACAAATTCAGGGAGCCGAAATAGCCCCAATGCAGAAAGAGCAAAAAGACACATCGAAGCGCCGCATACAATTCGGACTAACGAGCGATGCGAAGTGAGAAAACCACCAAGAACTCCTGCAAAAACTCCTAGCGAAACAAATACCGCCGAATAACCAAGCACAAAGGCTAGCGCCCTAAACATAACAACTCGACGAGAAGCTTCACCAGATGCAAAATACATCGCATACACTGGCAAGAGCGGCAAAACACAAGGTGAAATAAATGAGGCAAGACCCTCCAAAAATGTAAATAAAAACTCCATACTTTAATTCCTTTCAAGAAATCTTCCGCCGCGCCCTATAGAACTTGACTGATTAGTAAAAGTAGAAACAACTCCGTTAACTAAAACGTATGACATCCCTGAAGCATAAGAATGAGGATTAGCAAACTGTGATGTTGCGGCAAATTCTTTTTCATTCCAAATTGCTATATCTGCGTATGCACCTTTTTTAATTTCGCCACGTCCTTTTATTCCAAACCTAAGCGCTGGAGCCAATGTCATTCGATTAACACACTGCTCAATTGTAAAGCCTAATCTACGTAGCCTCCTATAAAAAACCGGCATCGTGCCGTAAGCGCGCGGATGCGGATAATCCTGTCCTAAGGGACCATCTATACGGCGAAGCGAAGCGTCACTACCAGGCACCACCCATGATGCGGAAAGTATCCTATCAAGATTCTCCTGGCTCATCATAAAGAAAAACGCTCCTGTTTTACCTTTGTCACGAGCTGTAATTTGGCGTATAAAATCTTGAGGCGAAACCGAATGCTCGTCAGCACAATCCTTAACGCTACGACCACTAAAGCGTTTATTTTCTAATTCCCAGGTGCCAGCAACTATAACAGATGACCAATCACGGTCTTTAATGGAACCGTCATCTTCAATAACAATATCAAGCTCTGTGCATGCTGCAGTATATGGATATCTATCTGCACCTAAAAGTTCGCCTAACTCTACAGCCTTACCTATTTTTTCTAACACCCTATCTATAAGATGCCAATTGTTTTCACCATAAGTTTTAAGATGAGAAATCTCTGCTCTTACTCCTGTTGCATTAACAAGAGAAAGAACTTCATCTATAGATTCAATAATTTTATCTGCCTCTGAACGCATATGCGTGGCATAAAAAGCGCCTTTAGAAGCTGCTATTTTAGCCAATGTCTCAACTTCAAATGGCGTAGAGTATTTGCCTGGCGGATAAACCAGACCTGTTGAAAGCCCCCACGACCCCTGCTCTAGAGTTTCTTCAAAAAGATAACACATACGCTTTAATTCGTCAGGAGAGCATTGGCGAGCATCATAACCTACTACTGACGAACGAATTGTATTGTGACCTGTAAATTGAATTGAATTTATCGCTGGTCGTGATGACGAGAAGACTTCTTTATATTCTGCTAGTGTCCGCCACGTAAGACGTTTTCCTAAAAGCGCAGCCCAATCTGAAGATAAGCGCGCCTGCCCATACCGCGGCGCAATAGATGCGCCACATTGCCCATTGATTTCGGTAGTTATGCCTTGAGTTATCTTCGAATTAGCCTCAGGCTCCAAAACTAAATACGCGTCAGAATGCGAGTGAGAGTCAATAAACCCAGGAGTTACTAATAATCCTTCTGCTGATATTACGGAATCAAAATAATTTGACGTTTTATCTAAGCCTTCAGGATAAACTCCTGCGATTTTATCATTTTCTACTAAAACATCTGCGCGGCACGGGGGATTGCCCGCGCCGTCAACTACGACGCCCCCGTGTATAAGAGTCGTCATAACGCTATAACGACCTTCCTCCCTTCAATCGAAAGCTTTCCCTCGGAGAGCGCCTTTAATGCCTCTGGATAAGCAATATGCTCTTCAACTTGTATTCGCGCATGTAATGACTCAGGCGTATCACCAGAAAGAACTGGCACCGCACGCTGCACTATAATTGGCCCAGTATCGGTACCGGCATCAACAAAGTGAACTGTGACTCCTGCCACCTTGCATCCATAATTAAGTGCCTGCTCCCAGCTATGCACACCAGGAAATGCTGGCAACAAGGAAGGGTGAATGTTTAACACTCTATTAGGGAATGCTTCAAGTAAATTTTTCTTAACTATGCGCATAAAGCCAGCTAAAACAACTGTATCAACGCCTTCTGCTTTAAGCATTTCTATACACCGCTCTTCTGCCGCGCCTTCTAACTTTGTTTTAAACGGCGCGCAATCAAGATACGTCGCCTTAAGCGAATGCTTTTTAGCACGCTCTAAGATTTTAGCGTCTTTCACATCTGAAATAACTAATTTTACCTCAGCATCAAGCTCCCCCTTTTCAATAGCATCAACTATTGATTGCATATTCGAGCCTGAGCCCGAGCCTAGAACACCTAACTTAAGCTTGTCCATCTAAACCTCCTGACAAATTATCAACCGCCCTCTGAGCCCTTGGCTCTTTTGAACCATGTGAACGCGCTTTAAGGAAAAGCCTTAGTGGCGCACCTTCTAACCCAAAACGCTCACGAATACGCCTTTCTAAATATGCCAAGTACGCAGGCGTGGCAAGCTTTGGATCATTAACAAAAAGCCTAATTGTCTGCGGATTTGTCGAAACCTGCAAAGCATAATAAATCTTAAGTCGCTTACCTCTGACCATTGGAGCTACCGTCTTTTTAGCAGCTTTAACAAGCACGTTATTAAGCATACCTGTTGGAATTTTTTGACAAGCACTCGCCGCGGAACGATCGATAGCATCGATAGTTCTACGAATATTATAACCTGACTTATTCGAACAGAAAACAACTGGCGCAAACGAAAGGAACGGCATCATCTGCCGAAGCGCCTCTGATGCTTTAGTCTCTGTAAGACCATCTTCTAGCCCTAAATCCCACTTCTGCATAAGCAGTATGCAAGCCTTGTGAGCATCTAGTATCTTGCCTGCAATGCGCTTATCTTGCATCGTTGGCCCCATTTTAGAATCTAGTAGTAGCACCGCCACATCAGCCTCTTCTATAGCCTGCTCAGATCTAAAAAGAGAAAAGTTGTCTACTGAAGTTTTCGACATCTTTGTGTGCGGCTTCATGCCTGCCGTATCTACAAGCATATAATGGCGTGCTTCAGGCCCAGAGCCAATTGTAAAGGGCACTTCAACAGCATCGCGAGTTGTTCCAGGAATATCAGAAACAATAACTCGTGGCGCATTCAAAAGCCTATTAATATACGAGGATTTACCTGCATTAGGGCGCCCAACAATTGCTACGCGCAATGGTCTAATATGAGACTCATCTTCAACTGCTGGAGGCAAAGCGGAGGTAACAGCCTCAACAAGTGCATCTATCCCTCTTGAATGTTCTGCGGAGACAGCAAAAACCTTTAACCCGAAGCGTTCAAACTCAGATGCTCTCCAATCGTCATTAGAAGTATCACATTTGTTTGCTGCAATTACACAAGGCACGCCAGACTCGCGAACTCGCTTTATAACCTCAGAATCAAGAGGAGTAATGCCCTCTCTAGAGTCGACAACGATAACACAAACGGAGCTATCTTCAACAGCAAGTGCAGCCTGAGCACGCGTCTCGGAATCAAGCGGATCTTTAGTCACGCGCTTATCAAATGCTATACCGCCAGTATCAACAAGCATTACCTTTCGACCATTTAGGTCTACTTGTCTAGTGACACGGTCGCGTGTAACACCGGGCTGATCGAAAACAATAGCTACTCGCTTTTTCGCTAAACGATTAAAAAGCGCACTCTTACCCGTATTGGGCCTACCTACCAAAGATACAATATTCATGATTTGCGCATATTATACCATAAATCCGCAAAAAGAACTTAAAACTACGGTAAATTAAATAACCTCGCCCTTCAAAGAGCACTTTTATAAAAAATAACAAAACTAGGGTAAAAACAATCATAAATATGATATACTTTTTATAAAAGAGGTTAACTATATGAATGATTTTATTTTTTACTCTCCTACAAAATTTATTTTTTGCCGTGGCGCGGCTACCTTAACTGGTCAACAACTTTCTTCTCTTGGATTTAAAAACACCCTTATCGTTTATGGTGGCTCATCGGCTATTTCAAGTGGCCTAATACAAAAAGTAAAAACTTCCCTTGATAACTTTCATATATCATGCGTTGAACTTTCTGGAATTCGCCCTAACCCCGAAGTCACCAGTGTGCGTCAGGGTATAAAACTTGCACGAGAAAATAAATGCGACTCAATTCTAGCTGTCGGTGGTGGTAGCGTAATTGACGCGGCAAAGGCCATTTCATTTGGAATAAACTATTCTGGTGATGTTTGGGATTTTTTTGAAGGCAGAGCTATAATTAAAGAGTGCCTTCCTGTTAGCGTTGTTTTAACATTACCTGCTGCTGGCTCAGAAGGCTCTGCTTCTTGTGTTATTAGTAACGACGAAATCAAAGCCAAGCGCGGCATAGGAAGTGACGCGATGCGACCGCGCCTAGCGTTTCTTGACCCAGAAACAACGTTTTCTCTGCCTGCATACCAAACTGCTGCAGGCGTAACAGACATGATTGCCCATGTATGTGAGCGTTATTTTAGCGGCGCGCCTGACGCACCTATTACCGACTCTCTTGCCACTTCTCTTATTAAAGAACTTATCAAGGCCGCTCCTGAAGCGATAAAAAATCCTACCTCCTACGATGCAAGAGCTTCAATTATGTGGGCAGGGACATTAGCACACAATGACCTTATGGGCTGCGGTCGCTCACTAAATGTTAATTCTCGCGCCGGTGGATGGGAAAGCCATGCCCTAGAGCATGAACTTTCTGCTGTTGACCCCAAAATAACTCATGGCGCTGGGCTTGCAGTTATGATGCCGAAATGGATGGAATATGTTTGGCGAGAAGACCCAACTAGATTTATAAAATTTGGAAGAGATGTGTTTGGCATTTCGCCAGAGACGCAGTCAAAAAATGACATAGAAAAGGCCGTCCTCCTAACTATAGAAAAATTGAAATCATTTTTTGTTTCTATCGGCATGCCTAATTCTCTTTCAGATTTTGGGCTTGATCGCTCTCAGGTAGACAGCCTTTTAACTGGATTAGAAAAAAGCAAAGGGCGAATTTTTGGGGCATTTAAAAAACTTTCTCCTGAAGATGCTAGGGCTATTTACTTATCAGCATTTTAAAAGCTTATTTATTATGAAAATACTCCTAGTAATATTAGCCCTCACATTTTCAATCTCACTTTATGCCCAAAGAGTTTGCTTATTTGATTTTGAAGAGCCACCACCCCTCTCTTCTTCATCGTCAACCAGCATGGGCTCTCAAGTTTCAATTTCCACTAATTTCTTCACACTAGGTAAATCTTCTCTTAGACTAAGTTCTAAAAAATGGTTTTGCAAAAAATGCAAATGTACATTTGCAGAATTCCCCCTGCCATCTGATTTATCTCGCTTTACTGCTATTAGATTTGACGCGTTACTATGTTATGAAAAAGGTGCAACTGGAACTATAAGCTTTATCGGCAAAAACAAAAACCTTATAAAGCCGTTTTATTTTTCTCGACCAGGCGCTAGGAGTTTTACTTTTCTATTACCAAAAGACAAGCAAAACATAACTCATGTACGTTTCACCTCTTCTCGACCAGAGAACGAAATTGACATCTATATTGATAATGTTCAGCTTTTAGACAAGGAAGAAAACATAAACAACATAATCGATGAACACACACTAAAAAGAGAACGAGAAATTGATAATCTTACCGCCGAGCGCGACCACCTTATTTCTTATACTCGCTTTCTTGCCGCATGCATTGAATCCGGAACTATTACAAATTCAATTTTGTTAGGCTATGCCTCATCAATGGAAAAAGTACGTCCAAGAGCTAGATTTAATGCATCGCCTGCAAAAAAACTTTCTCTTTCGCTAGCTGGCAACGAATACGAATCTATACAGCTTGTTATCGCGCCTTACACTAACGATCTTAATGATGTAAAAGTCGAACTAGTAGCTGATATAACTGACGCGAAAGGGAATCGTATTGGAAAAGATTCAATTAAAATTTCTCCTGTCGGTTATGTACATACAAAAACTCCCCTATCTAGGTGGCAGATTGCGCAGACACCTCTTTCCGGTTGGTGGCCAGACCCTATTCTTGATTATCCTCTTACTCTTAATATTCGCTCTAATGATGTTCAAAGTTTTTGGATAAAAGTCCATGCTACTCAACATCATAAGCCTGGCCTCTATAAAGGCGAGGTAAAGGTCTCGGTTTCAGGCGAAGAAAAGGCAAGAATTCCACTTGAAGTTAAACTCCGCTCTTATCACTTGCCGAAAAGGTTTCCTCTTGACACATTAACATCAAGTACTCGCCATAACTTAAGTGCGGATTTTCTCGAAGATTTTCTTATCTTCTCAAATCAGCTTTATTGCAGAGAGCCTAACCTAGCAGACGTCGATGCCGCTATAAAAAGAAACACCTTAGGCATAATAAATCTTGGGTGGGTCGAGGTAGAACGCGATATGAGTAAAAATTTTGACTTAGACAAATGGGCTAAAACTTATATGCCGCGTCTAGAGAAAGCGTATCATGAACTATCAAAACGCGGCGTCCAAAGCAACGCTGTAGTTTATGCCTGCGATGAATTGCCTAAAGAAGCGTCTCATCGACTTAGGGACATCGTTAAACTAATTAAAGAACGCCTACCTTATGTTAAAGTCTTAACAACATCATTTGACTCTGATGCGGGCTTAAAAGGCGCTACCCTTTCTGAAATAGACGCAATGTGCCCAACAACAAAGCGCTATGTTGAAGAATTAGATAAAGTTCAATTAGCTAGAAAAAACGGCAAAAAAATCTGGTGGTATATCTGCAAAGACCCAGAGCCGCCTTTTGCTAATGCCTATATTGAGTGCCCTGCAATTGATTTAAGAGCGCTAATGGGGGCCATGACAACAAAATGGCGACCTGACGGCTTTTTATATTGGAGCCTTACGCAGTGGCGCAAAAATAAACCTCTGGTCAACGGCCCTTTTATTTCAGATTGGGAAACAGAATCATATGAAGATTATAATGGCGATGGCTCATGGTTGTACCCAGGCCCAGAAGGCAAAGCCTTGTCATCTATTAGGCTCGAGAATTTTAGAGATGGGCTTGAAGATTATGCTGCCGCCATGCTACTAGAAAAACTAGGCGGCGACCCCATGCCTGGAGAGGAACTAGTCAAAACACCAAAAGATTTCTCACGAAATCCTCAGGATTACTTAAACTGGCGTGAAAAAATCTCTGATGAGATTGAAAAAAGAATATCTACTGAAGCGGCGCGCGGCGAATAAGCCAGATTCTGTTCTCTATTCAAAGATTTTCATCTCTAAATAGATCCGATCATTCATCTATAGCGATCAACCCGGGGCCTTATGGCACATACGTGCGCAGCCAGACTGGCCGCCCGTCGGCCCCCTATTTGATCTTGCTCCAGGGAGGGTTTACCTTGCGCCTGCCTTTTACAGCAAGCCGGTGGGCTCTTACCCCGCCATTTCACCGTTTTCCTTCCGCTATGCTTGGCACATGGATGGTACGTCTATTTTCTGTGGCACTTTCCATCACACGGGATTACCCCGCGTCTTCCGCCCTTAACGAACGGATCCCTTGCCATATGGAGTCCGGACTTTCCTCTGTCAAAAGACAGCGACCGGTCACTCGCACGCCGCTTCAGTAGATAATAAAGAACTAAATTAAGCGTAGAGAATTCGCCCGCAGACATTGCAGGCGACAACTCTCATCGGCTTGCCTTCAGCGGCATTCTTAGCGTTTATTTTCACGAGCTGTGCAACGCTAGGAGGCTGCTGTAAATTGCAACCATCGCAAACACCCTCGTCAGTAAGAGGCGAAACTACAGGCCAACGCCTCGTGCGAAGACGCTCATATGCCAACAGAAACGAAGGATCAGAAACGAGCTTTTCTTTTTCACCACGCTCTGCCTTGGCAACGGCAAGCTCAGATTCTACATAAGCGATACGCTCATCAAACTCTGCCACATGAGCATCAACAACGCTCTTCTGTGCATCATATTCTGCCTTAGCCTTAGCGATAGCTTCATTAGCACTAGGCAAACGATCAGTAGTTGCGAGTATATTATTCTCAAGCGTATCAATCTCGTGATCAATCTGATCAATCTGAATAGAAAACTGTTGATACTCTTTATTGGTCTTTAATGAAAGCTGAGCACGCTTCAACTCATCTTTTTTCTTGCGAAGTTCTTCTGCCTCTGCTTCATAGGCCTTAATACGATCTTCGTATTGTTCTAAAACAGCCTCAGCGGCTTTAACCTCAGCGCTGGCACCATTAAGCCCTGCCATTTCATGCGCCTTTCTCGCTGGGAGATGCTTGAGTTCCTTTTCGAACTCCATTACGCGACCATCAACGTCCTGCAAATCAAGAAGCGCATCAATGACAGACACTGTTTTAGTCCTTTCCAACTTCAAACTGGGGCAGGAGACGGGACTCGAACCCGCAACCCACAGAATCACAATCTGTTGATCTAACCATTGATCTACTCCCGCCATCTTTACTGGAGCCAGGTAAGGGACTCGAACCCCCGACCTGCTCATTACGAATGAGCCGCACTACCAACTGTGCTAACCTGGCTTGTGATTTCCTATTAGTATATCAAAAGCCCGTGCACAATGTCAACAGGAACATAGTACCATAACGTAATCGGTTACTCGGTTGTGATATCCAAGAGCAAAAAACTTCGCGAACGAAAGCGAACTTTGCGTGAGTTTTAAACACACCACCGAAACTGGTATTGATAATTGGTACTGGCAACACTGGCAACATTGGCAACAATAATTCGTTCCTCTACGGCCATCTATCGAAAGCCCTTTACAAGATATTCACTTTTTAGACATATTCCCCAATAACACAATTTTCTTCCACTTTCCGCATTTCCATCTAATAAGAGTTCCTGTACAAATCACAAGCACATATCCAACCATAGTGGCCCACAACGCCGGCATCGTATTATGAAATCTCGCCACAATAAAAACTACTGGAAGCCAAATAATAAACGATGCAATAAACATCCATGCCATGACAAATTTCGTATCTCCAGCTCCCTTAAGCGCGCCTGAAACAATCGTGTCTGTCGCATCAAATACCATCCACGCTCCCATTAAAATAAGCAATAAAAAACCAACTGACATAAATTCATCTCTATACTCTAATTGAGATGGAGCAAATAACAATAATAACGGCTTATGTAGTAAAGCAACTGCCGCGCAGGAAGCAACAACAAAGCATAGCCCTAACAAAAGAGTTTTTTTAGCTGCTATTCGCGCCGCATCCGTATCTCCCCTTCCACAACACTGACCTACTAGCGTCTGCGCACCTATGGCAAAGCCCATTACTGGAGCATATAACAAATAATTAACTGTAAAACATGCGTTGGAAGCGGCAAATGCAACATCGCCTACCCTGCCAGTTATAAAAACAAATATAGTAAATGATGCCATGTTTAAAACATCATAAGCCCCAGATGGTATACCAAAGCGAAGTATTTGTCTTATAAGCTCTAGCAACTTTGAAAAATCTTCCTTTAAATCTATTGCATAACTTTTTATATCACGTCTTGCTAAAAGCAACAAAATTACAAACTGAACAATTAGCGAGCCCACAGTCGCATATGCCGCGCCCTTTATACCCATTTCCGGAACACCCCCCCAACCAAAAATAAGTATTGGATCAACTATTATATTAATAATATTACCTAAAAGACTTACCCAAAAGACTATCCTAGTTTTACCCCTTCCAGTAAAATACGATGTTACCGCCATCTGACCAAACACAAAAAAACCACACGCTATAACAATATTGTAATATGATTTTTCTAATTTAAAAATATCTGTAGAAGCCGCTGTCAGAGAAAAAATAAAATCACCTAAAGGAATTAGCGGAAACATTAATAATCCCGATATAAGTGCCATCAACAACCCTGCTCGATAACTCCTAATAGTATTTATATTATCTTGAGCGCCATAATACTGCGAAACAAATACTCCCGAATAACCAACAACTGATTGGAAGAAGCTCATGAAAATCCATGCTAATGTAGTTGCTGGTAATATAGCCTCTAACGCTACCATCGAATGCCGCGCCAGATAAGCACGGTCGACAAATTGCATAACCGCACTATTAACCATCCCAAGCGCTATCGGCCAGACAAGTTTAAATATGTCAAAATACGAAGGGACAGCCCTAGACAAATCTTTTCTTTTTGATGGCATACTTTTCTAGCTTAGGAGCAAGAACAAAGCGAGGGCGAAACATCTATAGACATAGCTTCTTCACCTGTTATGTTGCGCCTATAAAATGCCAAGCCTGCAATCATCGCAGCATTATCTCCGCAATACTTGGGCTTTGCCACCATAAGTTTTACATTTGTCTTGTTTGCTACTTCAGATAAAACTTCTCGTAGGCGCGAGTTTAACGAAACACCACCGCCAATAATCAGAGATTTGTAATTACTGCCAGAGAGCGCATTAAGTGTACGATCGGCAACTGATTGCACTATAGCTTCTTGATATGAAGTTATAATGCGAGGAATCTCTGATTGTTCTTTCAAAACTTCAACTCCGCCCTGACTTTGTACATATCTTAACAGCGCTGTCTTTAGTCCAGAAAAAGAAACGCAATAATCAGCATCAAGCCCCGAGAGAGATGCGACATTAGCTCGAGGTCTGCCCTTGGGAAACTGTATCAAGTTAGAGTTTGGATTTTCTTGAATATACTGACGCGAGACTTTATCAATAACAGGCCCACCAGGATAGCCTAAACCAAGCAGTTTTGCCGCCTTATCAAACGCCTCTCCAGCAGCATCATCAAGCGTTTGACCGATAATTGAGTATGAACCATAATCTTGAAGATTATACCACGTTGTATGCCCGCCCGAAATAACTAAGCCTAGCGCTGGAAGACATTCTTCAGGCGGCGGTGTTTCTTGAGTGCCGGCATCAAACAAGAAAGGCGTATGCAAATGCGCCTCAATATGATTTATCGCTATTAGAGGAACATTAAGAGACTTTGCTAAACCCTTTGCGGCATTAAGACCAACAATTAAAGCAGGCGAAAGTCCTGGCCCATAGGTAACCGCTACAGCATCAACTTTTTCTACTAGGGCAGCTTTTATTACGTGGTCAATTTTCTCAACATGAGCACGCGAAGCAATTTCAGGAACCACACCGCCATAAGGCTGGTGAAGCGGTATTTGCGTATGAACCACACTAGAGACAACCTCTCGACCATCCTTTACAATAGCAGCGGCTGTCTCGTCGCAACTCGTCTCTATGCCTAAAATATTCATTTTACTTCCAAATCTCCCACCATCTGCGCTTGGGCGGCTTTATCTCGTTGCCAGGCGTATTATACAATTCGCGCACGCGATTTTGCCCTGCCGTCTCGGGGTCTTGCACCTTTTCGCGGCTTATTAATTCTAGTCCTTTAGGGACTGACCAAAACTCACTACGAACAAATGTCTCAGGATCAAAACGATGCAAAACAGTAACTACCCCAGATGGCATAATTGAAATAACTGGAGGTGTTACACGCAAGAACGAACCTAAATCAGTTGTCACCCAGTTGCGCCAACGAGAACCTTCATCTCTAGCCGCAAGAAAAATATGGTCTGTGCCGTTTCTTGACCACCTAACAAGCTCGAAGTGACGACGAAGCTGATCATGCCCTTCAAACAATTGAAGCGCAGCAACTTGTTTCATGCCTGTTACGACATTAATTGTCCGCGTCATACCCTCATAACGATGACCACCATGAACTAAAACTGGACGAACAAGATAGCGTCTTTCTTCTAAAAGCGGAAAATGATCTGCAAGAAATACCTCTAACTTTTGCCCCTGATTAGGTTCTATCACAAATCGAGCTGTGACTGGAGTTGATGACGACTTCTCTATCTGAGATCTATCATCGGCACGAAACACTTCAATTATAAGTTTATCTTTTGAATTTGCATATCCTACGCTAACCTTTCGCGGCGAAGCATTTAATACGTCAACTATACCGCGAATCCGCTCTCCGGATACATAATCTATTGAGTCTGGAGTAAAACTTACCTTTATCTCGCTACTGGTAGCTGCAAAAAGAGCGAGACTTAATATCGATGAAAAAAAAGAAATTATATGTTTCATTGCATCTACCTTTTTATAACTCGATTACTTGACCATCATAAGCTGGCTCTACTCCTTGCGGAAGGCGCTCTATCCACTGAACGTGCGAAAAATCATGACACATATGCGTAATAAAAGTTCTCTTAGCATTTATTAGTTTAGAATACTTAAGCGATTTCTCTGTATTAAGATGTGTTGGATGAGGTCTATCCCTAAGGCAGTTAAGAATAAGAACATCAACTCCAGCAATTTTCTCTAATGATTGCAGTGGCAATTCATGACAGTCGCTTATGTAAACAAGTGTTTTGCCTCGTGAGGTAAACTTATAACCACAACAAGGGAAACTATGCTCAACTTTTATTCTCTCAATCTCAACTTTTTCTTTCGCCTCATCTGCTAGCACTATTGTCTCATCATTTGAGAATTGAATTTGTGGTCTATAAAGGCCGTTTACGCCACCCTTATCGCTGATATACGGAAAGATATTATGCATCTGATCTTCCGTCTCCTTCATTGCGTAAACTGGCATCACTTTCCCAATTACCCTATGGGTTTTACCTCTTGTACACTCGCAATTTGGATCACATGGAACAATCTCGCCATTGATAGTATTAAAACGGCGAATATCATCAAATCCCGCAACATGATCCATATGAGCATGAGTTAAAAGCACGGCATCTACCTTTGTTATGCCGTACTCACAACACGAAAGACGCATTTCAGGAGGAGTGTCTATTAATATCCCTAATGCGCCAACTCTCACATAAGCACCGCAACGTCTGCGGCGGTCACGATAATCCGTCGACCTGCAGACGTCGCATGTGCATCCTATCTGAGGCACGCCTACCGACGTGCCTGTTCCCAGAAAGGTGAGCGTCATTAACTCACTTAAAGTGCTTTTCGATTTCTTCAAGCGTCTTACCCTTTGTCTCAGGCAAGAAGAACGCCGCCGTGATGAAGTAAATCACAGTGAAGCCCGCCAAGACAAAGAATACTGTACCATTGTCGTTCGTTGCCGCGCACCACTTCGGGAAAACCGTCGCGATACCAGCAGAAACGCCTTGGTTGATAATCATCGCAATTGCCATGCCGTTTGCACGGATGCGAGTAGGCATAAGCTCAGTAAGAGCAAGCCACACGCAAACGCCAGGACCAACAGCATAAAAAGCGATAAACATAAAGAAGAATACAGTAGCGAGAATACCAGTAGTCATTGACGCAACAACCCAGCCCTTGGAGATAGCAAGGAAGATTGAACCAACACCGCAAAGACCGACGATAATGCCAGATGTGCCAAGCTTCAAAAGGAACTTACGACCCTTCTTATCAACGAGTGCGCACGCAACAACTGTCATAACACAGTTCATAATCTTGATGGCAACGTCTGACATATTAGCAAACGCGCCCTGCATACCTGTCTTCTGGAAGATGGTAACAGTATAGTTAAGAACAGAGTTAATACCCGTTGTCTGGTTGCAAGCGAGAATTACGACTGCAAGAATAAATGGAACGACATACTTCTTTTGGAGAAGCGAATCGGTAGCAGCAGCATTAGCAGCCTTTGCAGCGGCAGCAGCCTCATCAGCGGCAATCATCTCAGCGAGAATTTCTTTTGCCTTTTCTTCACCATTATTAGCCGCCAGCGAGGCAAGAGCTTCTTCCTTGCGACCCTTCTTGTAGAGCCAACGCGAAGATTCTTTAAGTTTGAACGCGCCAAAGAACAGAACAAGACCTGGGATGCAAGAAAGTAAGAATATCATCTGCCAAGCATGAACCCAAGAAACAATCTGTGCTGGCTCTACCCAGCTCTTTATTTGAGCGAAGGTAACTTTTGCAACATCAACCCCAGCTGCGGCGGCTTTCTCGGCGACAACCTTTACGCTATCACCAACAAAGTAAGTAACCGCAAAACCAATGACAGCTACAAAAACAAGACCGATTGTGAGCAAGAGCTGGAACATACCAGTGCCTTTGCCGCGGGAATCAGCGTCAAGACATTCTGCTAAGTACATTGGCACAATCACGCCAAAAAGACCTGCCGCAGCGCCCTGCATCGCGCGACCGCCGACCATCATCCAGAAATTGCCGCCATCAAAGAAACCCGAAGCGCAAATAACCGGAATAGAAAGTAGGAATAGAAGTGCAGAAACAATAATCATTTTCTTACGGCCAAACCACTCGGCTAAGAGGCCGGCAACCATAGACGAGGGCAACGACCCCCAAAGAGCCATACCTACAATCCAGCCAATCTCATTTTGATTGAAAGTTGACGTCCTTTCAATATAGGGTAACGCCGCAGCGATTACGCCCACGTCAACGCCGTAAAGAAGCCCCCCAAGGCCCGCCATTACGAGCAAGAATTTTGCATATCCTTTTACTGTCATTTTTGTTTCCTTTCTCTGTTATTTTCCTAAAAGATCATTCTTTATCGAGCCTAAACCACCTTTTGCACCCGCCGAAGGGGCTGTGATATCAGCATCGATAACTTCAACTTGTTCACTTGAAAGCCAAAACTTAATTTTTTTACCACGCACTGACTGCGCATCGCTCTTTGACTCATCGCGAACTTCTGCTGTTATGCCAGAACCAGAATCAAGAACTACCATACCATTACGCTTATAATACGAAGCCTTTGAAGCATAAGCTCTACGCATTTCATTTGTCATGGCAACATTACCTATGGCCACAATGCGCCTTAAATCATTCGTGCCATCAAGAAACACATAGACCTTATCAGCGTTCATTTTGTATTGCTCATCGTCAACACAAACAGACCCTTCAAAATATGCCACGCCTTGCTTACGATCATAAAACGTTTTTTTCGCAGTTATTTTAGCTGGGCGCTTAACTTTAGGCTTTTCTGCCAATACTTCCGCCTTTGGCACAGCCTCTTGCGCATTTGGCACGACTTTTTTCTCCTCAAGCGCAGCATCCTCTACCTTAGGCACCGATTCTTCTACCTTAGGCGCAACCTTTTCTACCTTAGGCGCGACAATTTGGGGCTTTTCTTCTTTTTTTTCAACGTTTTTTACTTTCGACGCGTCGTGATCATTACCATCAGTCATTAATGCGCCCAAAACGGAATAACCCGTATTTTCGCGAGTTTCACTCCTTTTTGCTGGTTTTAGTTCAAAGGGATTAGCAAAAGCAGTACCTAGAACTGCAGCTGAAACAAATACTAAAAAGGACTTTTTCATCATTACTACACCAAAGGCTTAATATAACTACTTTTTACCGCTCTCCACAAAACAACACAAAAAGCCGATAGCGGTATAGCTAAAAGCATACCAAGCACAGGGCCTAAAACTGTTGCCCAGAAAAAGAACGAAAAGATTACACCAGCATACCCTAACCCAGTTTTATCGCCCTGAATCTTTGGAGTAATGAAATAGCCATCAAGAAATTGCCCCATAGCCCAAACAATTAAAACTAAAATAACACGGACTATTGAGCCGTCATTAACAAAATACGCAATAGGCAGCGCTACCGGCAAACAAACAAGGGAGCCAAAAAACGGAATAAGGTTCATGACTCCAAGACAAAAGCCTATAAGAAAGCCATAAGGCAAGCCTACAAGCCAAAAACCTGTGCCATACATAACACCTTCAATTAAGCATATTATCATTTGACGCTGGAAGAAAGAAACTAGGATATCTGTAAAAGCGTCAATTTGCTCTGCTAAAAAGGCTCTTGTATTTTCTTTTAAAAACGGCATCTGAGAAGTAATATCTGAACCCTTGCGCTCTTTCGTCATTAAGAAAAACACGAAAAATATCAAGGAAACTAAAATTGACAATACATTAAAAAGTATCTTCAATACCCCAGAGCCTGCCTCTAATGCAGAAACTCCATACTTCTCATAGAGCGCAGGAATACTACCACTATCTAACCCCAAGCGTATCATCAAGTTATCTAGTTTAGGAAATGTGGCTTTAAACCATAAAGTAACGCTATTAAAAAGCTCTGGACCTTGTGAAATAAGATTTGTTACTTGATCAACAACAAGCGCGCCAGCAAACCAAATCAAAAAACTTAACGGCACAAATATCGTTAGCAACATAACCACTAGCGAAAGCGCCTTGTTTTTAAGCAAACTGCACCACCATGAAAAATACGGCTTGAAAAAGAGAGACAAGAAAAAACCTAATATCAAAGGCACAATCGCAGATGACGCAAACGCAAGCGCCTTAAATAAGCACCAAGTTAAAAAAGACACAAATGCAAAGACAATTGCCAACGAAAGCAATGTCAAACCAGAAGCAATAGTCTTTTTTTGTCGTGGACTGAATTCAATCATGGTGATATTATATCATAATTTCGCGTGCGAATTTTGATATAATACAAGTATGGAAAAAATAGCGGTTTTAATGGGTGGCCTAAGCAACGAGCGTGAAGTGTCTCTTGAAAGCGGACGCAACGTTGTAGATGGTCTAAAAAGTCTAGGCATATACGATGTAGTGCCTGTAGTTATTAATGCAGAAAATCTTGATGAAATGCCTGAGGGCGTTAGTCGAGTTTTTATCGCTCTTCACGGTGGATGGGGTGAAAACGGCGGCGTTCAACGCGCGTTAGACTTCAGAAAAATACCCTACACTGGTCCTGGAGCAGAGTCATCACGCGTTGCGATGGATAAAATCAAAACGAAGATGATTCTTGAGTTTACCAATGTTCCAACTCCAGCTTGGTCTCTAGCATCTCCTGACACTCCTTCTTCGCCTTTGTCTTTACCTGTTGTTGTAAAGCCACCAGCAGACGGCTCTTCTGTCGGCATTTCAAAAGTCTCTACTGCTCAAGATTGGCAGGCCGCGCGAGATGCAGCATTTGCCGCCCAAGGTGGACAAGGAACAGTAATCGTTGAAGAATTTATTGCAGGCCGCGAATTTACAGTACCCGTGCTCAATAATCAAGCATGGTCACCTATTGAGATTATCGCCGAAAATGGTTGGTATGGTTTTGACGAAAAATACCGTTCAGAAAAAACTATGTATCCTTTCGTCAGCGAAAGTGAACTTACGATAAAAGGTGAAAAGATAGCTGATATACTACGCAAAACTGCCCTCGACGCCTACAAGGCTCTTGGGTGCCGCGGTATTACGAGAGTTGATATTCGTCTTTCACCACTCGGTAGACCCTATGTTCTTGAACTAAACACCTCTCCGGGGTTCACGTCTCACTCACTCGTACCTAAAGCAGGTATGCGTGAAGGCGCGACATTTGGTGAAGTTTGCAAAAAAATACTTGATTGTGCTACTTATGGCATTGGCAAAAAATGAGAACGAAAACGCCAAAAACAAAATCACCTAAAAACATCAAAGAATCAGCCAAGCGTGCCTACTCGGTTAAAATTGCTATTGTGCTTATTTTTATGCTAGCATTAGTGGTAATTGCCATTAATGCCTTGCATAAAGTTTGGCTCGAACAATGCGTTGTTACAAATGCCGCTGAGCAAATAAGAATACAAAGCGGCAAAATGATTAAGGCAGAACTTCTTGCGGATATTTGCAAACTAAAAAACGGCATAAATCTCGCCCTTATTGATTACGCTAAACTGCGCGAGGATGCGCTAAAGGCGCTACCAAATCTAAAGTCAGTAACCTTTAGAAGACGCTTGCCTGACAAACTCTTTGTTACTATTGAAGAGCGAGTGCCAGTAGCGCGCATGGGCATTAGTGGCAAAAATGCTCCTACCGGGCTAGTCACAGATAATGAGGGTGTAATTTTCAGAAAGCAGCGCAATACATCCTCTCTGCCTTTAATTCGTGAGCTAGGCCCTTTAAGCACCTTGCCAGGTAAAAAGCTTGGACCTAGAGCTATGGCCGCTATAGGTATGATTGACGCTTTGAGGGCCCCAGAGTTTACTGAATTATCTATACTGGTTGCTGATATTTCTAATCAAGATTATATTTTAGTTACCTTCAAACAAGATTATTCAGAGGCTAAAATAGCGTGGGCAGAAATGGATCTAGGCACACCATCCGCCACTGCAAATCTTTTAAGGCAACTTCGTCACCTGCGTGACGCAAAACGAGTTGTTCCTGGTGCGGTTATGTGGAACGCAACCGACATTAGCACACCTGGCAAAATTTACGCTGAAACAAAGAGGATAACAAGATGAGTTCTTTAAATGCCGTACTTGAACTAGGCACATCAAACACCGTTCTTGCAATCGGTGAGATGCAACAAGATGGGCGTGTAAAAATAATAACCCATTGCCGCATCCCTAGTGTTGGCGTGAGGAAAAGCAAAATTATTAATTTAGAGCAAGTAAAAAAATCCATAGGCTCGGTGTTGCGCGAAAGCGAGAAACTTCAGCTCAAAGCTGGTAGCAAAATAACACTCGGAAATGCTTTTCTAATTATGTCAGGAACTCATGTTCGCACCTCGCCTCTTGTTGGCACAGCGACTATAGCTCGCCAAAAAGTTACTGATGCTGAAATTACCGAGGCCCAACGTTCTCTTAGGTCGTTTGGTCTTCCTCCTGGGCGAGAAGTAATCGACATTTACGAGCAAGGCTACGACCTTGACGGCATTGGTGGCATTGACGACCCAAAAGGAATGTCCGGTAGCGTACTTAAAGTTCATGCTCTTCTTGTAGACGCTGACGCTGACCGAATAAACGATGCTAGAAGCGCAGCCGATTCCGAGAATCTTGAACTTCGCGATCCACTCTTTTCGGTGATGTGCGCAGCAGATGCCGTTCTAGAAGAGCGAGATCGCATCGATGGCTCGATTGTCATTGACTGCGGCGGCGGCACTACTGGATACGCTGTTTTCTTAAACGGCCAAGTTGTTACCGCTGGCACCATTGGCGTTGGTGGCGACCATATCACAAACGATATTGCATACGCTTTTCAAACTACGCAAAGCCAGGCCGAAGCTCTTAAAATAGAAGAAGCTTCAGCCTTGCCTACTGTTATGCAAGGCGCTAGTGCCCGCGTCAAAATGCCTGGCGATTCTCCATTAGTTGAAAGCCGAACTATTTCACGCAAGGCATTAAACACCGTAACAAACGCACGTTTAAGAGAACTTCTTACAATCCTTCGCGAAAAGCTTAGTGACCTAGATCTCTTGCATCGACTTCATGCTGGCGCGATACTAGTTGGCGGTGGAGCTAAAATGAGAGACTTACCACAACTTGTTACACAAACTCTTGGCACGGTTACAAGAATAGGAGTGCCGCTTTATGTCGACGGGCTAGAAAACGAACCTGATCCAGAACGCTTGGCAGCTGTCGCTGGTGCGCTTATGTATGTGCAGCGCAACTACGAGGAAAAATCTATCTTCGACTTCTTCAAGGGGATATTCAAATGAGTTCTTCGATAATACTAATCGGCGTAGGCGGAGCAGGCTGTCAGATATCTCGCGGTGTAAATCGCGCTTACGGTTATGGGCTTAGATTTCTATCAGTAGATACCGACGCGCTGACAGGCAATGCCGGTGGAGACTTTGCGCTTTTAGGCGGCGATAGACTATCTGGGCGCGGAGCAGGAGGTGACCTAGTAATAGGCAAGATGGCAGCAGAGGATTCTATCTCTCAACTAGATGAACATCTAAAAGGTGTTCGTATGGCTGTAGTCGTTACTGGCCTTGGCGGCGGAACTGGTTCTGGAGCTTCACTTATAATCCTTAAACACCTTGAAGAGTTAGGCATAACAACAGTTATTTTTGCAACAACACCATTTTCATTTGAGGGCGACGAAAGGCTACGCAACGCTAGAAGTATGCAGTCAATACTCGAGGAAAATGCTAATGCATCGTTTTTCCTGCCGTTAGACAAACTTATTCAAGGCGAAACAAATATGGATCGCGCGCTTGCTAGAGCAGTCGACACAGTTGCTTCAGGCGTTACGCTTTTCTGGAGGCTACTTGAAAAGCCAGGCTACATAAAGTTTGATGCAGAACGCCTAAGACGCATTTTAAATAACGCTGGGCGAGGGCGCTTTGTAACTGTCACATCTGCAGGAGAGAATAGAGTTGAGAAAATAATCGATGAAATCAAAAACTCTCCCCTTCTATCTATTTCTACAGGACAATTGCGCAATGTTGTTATCGGCATAATGGCTGGCGAAGATTTAAAACTCTCTGAAATAGGTCGCCTATCTGAAGCACTACGCGAAGACTTTGGCGCTTTACCATCTTACGAATTAGCCACGGTAAATGACGAAGATACTTTTTCAGGTAGACTCAGTGTTGTGACGATGCTCTTTGAATCGCAAAAAGAAACGATTGAAAATGGGAAATCCACTACTAAGTCTAGTAGGCGCTCTAGAGCATCTAATAAAGGTAAAGAATTACTAGGGTGGGGAACAGACTTTGGCAGATTTGTAAACTCCGAGCCAACAATCCATGATGGCGACAACCTCGATATCCCGACCTTTATACGTCAAAATATATCACTAGAGATCTAAAATGATTCAAAGAGATGGTCATGTAAGGCAACTGCCTGAACATATCGCGAATAAAATTGCAGCGGGCGAAGTAGTTGAACGTCCAGCCGCCGTAGTAAAGGAGTTGGTTGAAAATTCTCTTGATGCAGGCGCTACTTTTATCACTGTTCAGATTTCTCAAGGCGGACGCAAACTTATGCTAGTAAGAGACAATGGCTCTGGCATGGAAAAAGATGATGCCATTATGTCTCTTAATCGCCAAGCTACTAGTAAAATTACTGATGTTGACGACATTGAGCAAATTGACACCTTAGGCTTTCGTGGCGAGGCGATACCATCAATTGCATCTGTTTCTCGTTTTACGATGACCACTCGCACAAAGAACAGCGACGAAGCAATTCGACTTCAAGTAGATGCTGGCAATCTTTCCTCTGTCGAAACAGCTGGCGCTCCTCCTGGCACACAAATAGAAGTTAAAGATTTATTTATAAATGTGCCTGCGCGAAAAAAGTTTCTTCGCTCTATTGCAACTGAAGACTCTCACATCCGAGCTGCGATTACTAGGCAGGCGATTGCTAGATATGATGTAGGTTTTTCTCTTTCCTCAGATGGCAAAGAGGTTTATAATCTTGCTCCTGCTGCAAATGCAACAGAGCGACTTAGAGATATTTTCGGCTCTGATTTTACAAACTCTCTAACCGAACTTTCTGCTGAGGTCGATGGCGTAAAAGTAACAGGTCTAATTGAAAAGCCTAATTTGTTTACACCAACAAGGCATGAGCAATTTGTTTTCGTTAATAATCGAGCGGCTTCTGCGCCTACTATTCATTATGCCATAAAGGACGCTTATCCACGAAAGCAAGGTGATGTAAAACCTGCGGCTATTATTTTTATAACTTTAAGCCCAACGCAAGTAGATGTTAATGTTCATCCTACTAAAAGAGAGGTGCGCTTTAGGAATAACAACGCAGTAAAAGCCGCAATAACAAAGGCCATTGAAAATGCTTTTTATGCGAAAGCAATTGAACCAGAGAAAACTAAAGAACCAGGCATAAATTTAGTAAAAGATTCTAGCCCTATAGTTACAAAAAGCTTCTCTCAGGTTTCTTTTACAGAAAAAAAGACACCTCCAACTCAAGAGCTTATACGCGATTATTCAATAAACGATACCCCTATTGTTCAGCCAGAACCAACCACTAAGCACGAGAGAAAGCCCATTGAAGCCGATTTGCCGCTTGCTGCCGACGATGGTAAAAATGCCAAGCCCTGGCAGTGGTTTAAATTTCTAGCCGCGACAGAAAGTGGATATTTATTAATCGAAACAGACTCTGGTATCGTATTTATAAATCCACACGCGGCAAGAGAAAGAATAGCATTTGAGAGAATTTCGCAAGGCTCCAATTCATCTCAGCAGCTTCTTATTCCAGAGACGATTAGACTCTCACCTGTTGATTTCGCCCGCTTATCAAATTCTCTTTCGCCATTATTAGAGATGGGGTTTCAGATTGAAGAGTTTGGCCCTTGCACATTTAAGATTGATGCCATACCTCAACTAATTGGCTCTCTTGCGCCTGCTGCAGTTCTCTCGACTATCGCCAGAGATCTTTCTGAAGGTCACGGCGAAGGTGGCTCAAAATGGAAAGAGGAACGTATCGCCCGCTCTATTGCTCGTTCTTTTGCTGGCTCAGAAATAAAACTAACAGAAGATAGCGCGATAAAACTTATTGAAGAACTTTGTTCTTGTAAGATGCCTTATATTTGCCCTCGCGGTAAACCTGTTATGATTTTTACTTCTGAGCGAGAACTAAGCCGTAAATTTAATAGATAAATCCGTTTTTCCTAAAACTATTTTATCCTACCAAAGTAAAGCGGCTCAAACGCTTCAATGCGAGAATTTTGTACCTCACGTAGGTTAACACTTTCACCCTGCTCACAAAATTCATATGTGCAGAAATTATTTGATTTCTTATGCCCAACAATCACAAACTTTCCATTTGAAGTAAATTCGAAATCTCTGGGAAATTCGCCATTTAACTTCGCTATTTTTGCTAACTTTAACGTCCCTGTAATAGTATCGACTTTAAAAATAGCCAGTGAGTCATATCCTCGATTTGAACAAACTAAAAACCTACCGTCAGGAGAAAACTTAACAGCGGCGGCCTTTGTTTTAATGCTATCACTAATTTCACTTGGCAAAGTTGAATATTTAGCGATTCTTGCAAACTTGCCTTTTTTATACTTATAGAGAGTTACCGAATTACTTAATTCATTAAGCACATAGAAAAATTTATTATCTTTAGACCACACCGCATGCCGTGGTCCATCACCTGGGTCATGCTTTAATGTCAGCTTTTTTTCTAAACTTTTGTTGTCAAAAAAATGTATCGCGTCACATCCTAAATCAATGACACCTATGCTCCCTGGCATAAAGAATATAAAATGAGCATATGCTTTTTTCTGACGCTCAATATTTGGCCCCATGCCAACATCAAGTAAACGAGAATAATTCATCTTGCCAGTTTTTAAATCAACAGTGCCGAACGCTGCCGAAGTGTATGCAGCAAATCCAAAATACCTATCATCCGAAGAAAGCGCTACATGACACGGCATACCAATGGGCAAATCAGCAATTCGCTCCATACTTCCTAGCCTACCATCTTTAACGCGATATAAAACTACACTAGCAAGATTTTTTTCGCCGCGCTTTTCTCTTATAACAGTATAAAACTTTGAACCATCTTTTGAGAATACTCCATATGTAGAACCTACATAGCCAACGCCATTAATCTCTTGCTCCAACTTAAGACTACCGGAAGAAATGTCGCAACTTACAACTCTAAGAGCATCAAATTTTTCTGAGCCAATGTTTGAGCCAACCACAAAACGCTCTGCACAGCATACTGCAGGCGCTAAAATAGCGGCAACTAAAGATACTTTGTTTGCGATAGCACTCATATCCCCTCCCTAGAGAAGTTTAATCGCCATATCAACTGCTTGAATTAAAGTATGCGCAGTAGGAGCTACGCGCTCAAGTCGCCAATGCGCATGTGAACCTTGAGAGCATAATACACATTTAGCTTCTATCGCTTGAGCCATCTCCATATCATGAAGCGAATCACCAATCACAACTACATTACAATCTCCCAATGTTGCTAAAAGATTCTTCGCTCGCAAGATTTTACCTGCGCCATCAAGATTATCAACACCTGATACAGAAGCAAATTTAGAGATAATACCTCGCTTTGTAAGCTCTTCTTCAAGAAGATCCTGCCTAAGTGCCGACACAACATATTGCTCAATACCAAACGACGCAGCATTATCAAGAGCCTCTATCGCCCCTTCGTTTAGTGAACGCGGCATTGTCGCATAGATGTCGTGATATTCCTTTGCTACATCATCCCAATTCTCATTTTCTAATACCATCCCTATTCGCTGATAAAAAGGCTTTACAGGAAAGGCAAAATTGTCGCGATAAAACCCCATCGATATACCTGGGGAGCCTCGCTTTACGAGCATTGTATTTAGAGTATTTAACGCTGCAAGTGTATCGTCAAGAAGCGTGCCATTCCAGTCCCAGAAAATACACTTGCGAGCCATTGTTAGTTCGCGCTCTCTTCAGAGGAATTCTCTGCGTTACCCTCGTCTTGTGCTGTAGGCTCTGATTCAGGTTTTGCCGCGTTAGTTTCGTCATTATCTGACGAGCCCTCTGCCGCGCCTTCACAAACCGAGACTGAAACTAGCGTCGCCCCTGGCGAAAGTTTAACTAAACGAACGCCTTGAGCAGAACGACCTGTTACACTTATTTGAGAGACAGGGCTACGAACCATCTGCGCATCAGAAGTAATAGAAATAATCGACTCATCATCTGCCACAGCATGAGCGGCGACAACCTTGCCGTTTCTATCTGCTCCCTTAATAGCCGTAACGCCCATACCACCACGGTGGCAAATACGATACTCGGCAAATTCAGTACGCTTACCATAACCGTTTTCAGTAGCCACTAGAAGAGTCTTTTCCGCTGTGCAAACATCAAGAGAAACTACTTTGTCACTGTCGCGGAGTTTAACACCACGAACACCCGTAGCAGTTCTACCCATTCTACGAACTTCACTAGCATTAAAGCGTATGCCTATGCCGTTAGCGGTTATCATAAGGACATCATCGCTAGGCTTAACTAAACGCACCTCTACTAGCTCATCGCCCTCATCAATCGTTATGGCCCTAATGCCAGAGCGATTTACATTTTGGAAGTCTGAAAGAAGAGTCTTTTTAACTGTTCCATCGCGAGTAGCAAACATCACATCAATATCGCCCTCAAACGAACGAATAGGCAACAATCTTAATACCTGTTCGTTAGGCTGGAGATTAAGGATATTTACTAACGGTCTACCAAAACTCGTCTTTTGTGCTTCTGGTATCTCGTAGGCACCCTTCACAAAGAGCCTTCCAGTATTCGTAAAGAACATTAACTCATCGTGAGTCTCAGCAACAAAGACTAATCTAATAAAATCTTCTTCTTTTACCTGAGCGCCTCTTACGCCATGGCCACCTCTACGTTGCTCGCGATATTCGCTAAGCGGCGCACGCTTAACATAGCCACGATTAGAAAGCGTTATAACACATGGCTCGTCAGGAATGAGGTCTTTTACTGAAACTTCATCTACATCGGCGATAATTTCTGTACGGCGCTTTGCCGTTTCCTTTGAGCAATAATTCTCTTTAAGCCCAGCCAAATCTTCGCTGATAATAGCATATACTTTTTCTGGGTCAGCAAGAATCGCCTCATATTTGGCTATCTGCTGAACAAGACGCTCTAGTTCTTCAGCTAAGCGACCTCTTTCAAGGCCAACGAGCTGATAAAGTCGCATCTCAAGAATCGCCGTAACCTGACTTTCAGAAAAGTTGAAGCGTTCAACAAGTCTTTGTTTGGCTTCAAGCCTAGTTTTTGAAGAGCGAATAATCGAAACAACTTCGTCAAGATTATCGATGGCAAGCAAAAGGCCATCTACGATATGTTTGCGGGCCTTGGCCTTTTCAAGTTCAAATATCGTTCTACGAGTAATTACATCAAAGCGGTGATCTACATAGCACTTGAAATACTCTTTTAGATTAAGTATCTTAGGTCTACCACCGACAATTGCCAACATAATAGCGCCAAACGTCGTCTGCAGCGAAGTGTGTTTATAAAGCTGATTTAAAACGACTTCACCCATCGCATCACGCTTAATATCAATTACGATGCGAATATCTTCTTTTGATTCGTCGTGAATATCAGATATACCTGTTATTACCTTATCCTTAACAAGTTCAGACATACGCTTTAGCATCTCTGTCTTATTAACACTGTAAGGAATCTCAGTTATTATTATGCGCTCGCGCTCTTTGGAATTTTTTTCAACTGTAGCTTTACCGCGAACTGTCATCTGACCACGCCCAAGCTTGTACATCGCAGCTATACCATTGCGCCCGCAAATGCAAGCCCCAGTTGGAAAATCAGGACCCTTAACAAACTGCATCAAGTCATCAATCGTGCAGTCGTCACGGTGATGGAGATAATAATCGATACCATCACAAAGCTCACCTAAATTATGGGGCGGGATATTTGTCGCCATACCAACAGCGATACCCGACGAACCATTAAGCAGCAAATTAGGTAACTTACCTGGCAAAACGGTAGGCTCAGTCAAGGTCTCGTCGTAGTTAGGCAACATATCGACGGTGTTTTTCTCGAGATCGCCGAGGAGCTCCTCCGCTACACGATGCATACGCACCTCGGTATAACGCATGGCGGCGGCTCCATCACCATCGATTGAACCAAAGTTACCGTGACCGTCTACGAGTGGAACTCTAAGAGAAAATGATTGTGCCATGCGCACGATACATTCGTAGACAGAGCTATCTCCGTGAGGGTGATATTTACCGATAACTTCACCGACAACACGGGCGGATTTCATGTGCTTAGAATCCCACTTGTTACCAAGCTCATGCATCGCAAATAAGCAGCGTCTATGGACAGGCTTAAGACCGTCTCGCACGTCAGGCAATGCTCTGCCGACGATAACGCTCATTGAGTAGTCGATATAGTCACGACTAAGCTCATCTTCAATATTTATATCTTCGTAAATACCGCCTATTTTAATCTCTTCACTCATACCTAGTATTATATCATTTTGCCTGAGAAATGAAAAGATTTTTACAGTTCAAAAGTTTCAATTTTTACATCGGCCGTTTCCGTCAAAACTGCAACATATTTCTTAAATGGTTCGCTCGCGCAATGCTCATCGAGTGATTTCTGATCTCGCCAAGTTTCGCAGAAAAGCATAACTCCAGGGCGAGTAGCACTTTCAAAAATATCATAAGCAATGCAACCATCTTGCTTTAAAGTTTCAGCCGTTAAAGCTTTCGCAGCTTCTAATGCTTCTTCGCGGCGGCCTTCTTTTGTTGCTACAAAACAATTTATTCTAATCATTTTATTTCTCCTTTGCTTTGGTGGCGGCACAGGATCGTAACCGTGCGGCCCAAAAGGCCTACACCTTAACAACCTCTTTATTCCTAAAAATGTTCCTTTTAACGCCCCATGAACTTTTAATGCCTCAATCATATAATTTGAGCAACTTGGCTCAAATCGGCAACAGCCAGTAAAAAGTGGCGACAGCACAACTTGATAAGCACGAACCAAAAGTATAAGAAGCGTTTTCATAAAATGAAGACGGGCTTTTGAACTTAATTTCGGCTTTTGCCAAAGTTCATAAGCCCGCCCATCATTATTTCATAATCCCGAAAACGCGGCGGCAGTCGCCGCGTTTTGGGTATTGGGCATTACGAGATTTCCGCAAGCTTCTTGAGAAGCGCGTAGTTATCCTTGAAGCCCTGTTCTGCGCCCTTGAGCATCGCCTCAGCCTGTTCCTGACCGACCTTCTTGACGAGCTGTTTGAAGCGGTTTTCACCACAATCCTTAGAGAGCGCACGTTCAGCGAAGCTGACCGTATCAGACTTGTCTGCCGAGTCGAGCTGGAGCTTCTTCTCAGCGAGAGAAGGATTGTAACGCCAAAGTGGGAAGTGAACCGAATCAACGGCAGCCTGCTGATGAGCAGGACCAGTCTTCGTTAAGAGACCCTGTTCAATGCAGTGTGCGTATGCAACGATAAGCGCTGGACCGTCATAGTTTTCAGCCTCGTTGAAGGCCTTGACTGTCGCGGCAGGATTTGCACCCATCGAGACGTATGCTACATAGACGTTCTTGTACTGCATCTGCATAAGACCGAGGTTCTTCTTGGACTGAACCTTACCAGAAGCTGCGAACTTTGCGATCGCGCCGGTAGGCGTTGCCTTAGAAGCCTGACCACCTGTGTTGGAGTAGACTTCGGTATCCATAACGAGAACCTTGACGTTCTTGCCAGAGGCCAAGACGTGGTCAAGACCACCGTAACCAATGTCGTATGCCCAACCGTCACCACCGAGAATCCAGACAGACTTGCGAACGAGGTTATCAGCAACCGAGAGGAGCTGACGACCGACGGAGCAGGTGCAAGGACCATCCTTACCAGAGCAGCAGCCGTTCTTGAGAGCAGCCTTAAGCTCAGCAACAGCGGCGCGCATCTCTTCGACGCCCTGGCCCTTTTCGTCAAACTGGTTGATGCCTTGATCTTCGTCAAGATAGCCTTGATCGCCTCAGGCGCCTCAGGCTTTGCGAGAACCTTATCGACGAGTTCCATGGCGAAGCCGTAGAGCTTGTCGGCGGAAACACGCATACCCATACCGAACTGAGCGTTATCTTCGAAGAGCGAGTTCGACCATGCTGGACCACGACCATCAGCACGCTGGCAGTAAGGAGTCGTGGGCAAGTTGCCGCCGTAAATCGAAGAGCAGCCTGTAGCATTAGCAATGAGAAGTCTGTCACCGCAGAGCTGGGTGAGGAGCTTGACATAAGGTGTTTCACCGCAACCAGCGCAAGCACCGGAGAACTCAAAGAGCGGACGCTTAAGCTGGCTGTCGAGGAGCATCTTAGTATTGAGCTTAGAAGGATCAACTTCTGGGAGGTCAAGGAAGAACTTCCAGTTCTCACCTTCAGACTTACGAAGAGGAACCTGCTCAACCATCTTGAGCGCACCCTTAGCCTTCATTGGGCACTTAACAACGCAGAGTTCGCAACCCATGCAGTCTTCTGGAGCGACCTGAATTGTAACCTTCTCGCCGAACTTCTGGGTGAGCTTACCAGCGTCAACAGACTTGAACGTCTCAGGCGCACCTTCGAGGTTTGCGGCAGGATAAACTTTCATACGGATAGCTGCGTGAGGGCAGATTGCCAAGCAGTTACCGCACTGAATACAAGAAGTTGGATCCCAAGCTGGGATGAACGCAGCAACGTTACGCTTTTCCCACTGCGTCGTAGCTGTTGGCCACGTGCCGTCATCAGGAATTGCAGAAACAGGAAGATCGTTACCCTTCTGAACAATCATCTTTGCAGTGACGTTCTTGATGAACTCAGGAGCTTCAGCAGCGACAGCTGCAGGCATCTTGAGCTTGCCAGCAGGTGCGGAAGGATAATCAACCTTCTCGATAGCTGCACTTGCTGCCTCGATGCACTTCCAGTTCATCTCAACGACATCCTGACCCTTCTTGGAGTACGCCTTCTCTGCGTAGTCCTTAAGAACCTGGATAGGATCGAGCTCCGTGCCGTCAGCCTTTGTAAGCTTAATGCCAGAAAGCTTGAAGAACGCAGTCTGGAGAACAGTATTCGTACGCGTGCCCATGCCGTTTTCGCGAGCAATCTTAGCAGCGTCAATCACATAGAACTGGAGCTTCTTGTCGATAATGACCTGCTCGACTTCATCTGGCATGTGGTCCCAAATCTCAGCTGCTGAATAGAGCGAAGCGAGGAGGAACACGCTGCCTGGCTTAGCGGCCTTGAGCATATCATACTTCTCGAGATATGGGAAGCAGTGGCAAGCCGTGAAGTCAGCAGAGTTAACGAGGTAAGGGCTACGAATGATATCGCTACCGAAACGGAGGTGCGAAATCGTTACGCCGCCAGACTTCTTCGAGTCATACTCAAAGTAACCCTGAGCATAGTTCTCGGTGTAGTTACCGATGATCTTGATGGAGTTCTTGTTAGCACCGACTGTACCGTCAGCACCGAGACCCCAGAACATGCACTCCTTGCGATCACCCTTAGGTACAATAAACTCGTTGTCGCCGAGGATGTAACGACCCTGAACGTCATCAACGATACCGACGACGAAGTGGTCAAGAGGCTTCTCTGCAGTCATGTTCTTGAAGATGTTTGCGCACATCTGAGGCGTGAACTCCTTCGAACCGATACCGTAACGGCCCGCGAGAACCTTAGGATATGCATAGGAAATGATGCCATCCTGCTTAGCCTGGCCGATTGCAGCGCAGACATCGAGATAAAGAGGATCGTTAGCACCAGGTTCTTTCGTACGATCGAGAACTGTGATGCACTTTACTGTAGCAGGGATAGCAGCGACGAAATCCTTCATCGAGAAAGGACGATAGAGGTGCACCTTGATAAGGCCAACCTTCTTGCCTTCCTTGACGAGAGCTTCAACTGTCTCGTGGAGCGTATCGCAGCCTGAGCCCATAGCGATGACGACGTATTCAGCATCTTCTGCACCAACGTAGTCATAAAGCTTATACTGGCGACCCGTGAGCTTAGCGAGCTTGTCCATATACTTCTGGACGATAGCTGGTGTAGCGATGTAATACTTTTCGCAGCTTTCACGACCCTGGAAGTTGATGTCAGGGTTCTGAGCAGTACCACGCATCGTAGGATGCTCAGGATCAAGAGCGCGACGACGGAAATCTTCAACATACTTCTCTTCAATCATCTCGCGGATTTGCTCCATCGAGATTTCGTCAATCTTCTGAACTTCGTGTGAAGTACGGAAGCCGTCGAAGAAGTGAAGGAATGGAACCTTGGACTCGAGTGTCGCAGCATGAGCGACCATCGCCATATCGTGAGACTCCTGCACAGAGTTAGAGCAGAGCATCGCGAAACCTGTCTGACGGCAAGCCATAACGTCGCCATGGTCACCGAAAATGCAGAGGCCCTGGCAAGCGAGCGAGCGAGCAGAAACGTGGAAGACCGATGGAGCTAATTCGCCAGCAATCTTGTACATGTTAGGAATCATGAGCAAGAGGCCTTGCGAAGCTGTGAAGGTCGTCGTTAAAGAGCCTGTCGTAAGAGATCCGTGAACAGCACCTGCAGCGCCGCCTTCAGACTCCATCTCTACGATAGACGGGATTGAGCCCCAAATATTTGTCTTCGCAAGCGAAGCGAGTTCGTCGCATGTTTCTGCCATGGGCGACGAAGGGGTGATAGGATAAATCGCGGCCACTTCAGAACACGCGAACGCTATTTGAGCCGCGGCTGTATTGCCGTCGACCATTATCTTCTTAGCCATATTCCTTTTCCTTTGGTTGTATTTACAATTTGTGAGTAAAAATTGTCCTTATAGTATATAATTTTCACGCATTTTTTTCAACTAAAAACAACAACTTTAACAAAGGCCTCTCTTTTTTGAGTCGATGCCTAGTTTTATATCTAGTATTTCTTCCAATAAATAATATGGTATTTATGCATTTTTGCATCTATCTCAACCATAAATTAGTGTGTTTTAAACCACAACACCACAACTGGTATTGGATATTGGCATTGGCAACACTGGCAACATTGGCAACATTTCTTAATTTTCTAAATGAGAACTTCGTGCGGAAAAATCTCATACTAATATTGCTTACGCTTACTGGGAGATTTGGAGTTTAGGAGATTTGGAGAAATATGAGGAAAATCAAACATATCTTTCAAAAACAACAACTTATCAGTAAAATGAGAATTATCTGCGGAAAAATCTTAATTCGTATTAGGTAATCAAAATAAGAACGCTTGTATAGTTTAGCTTTTTAACGTTTTCAAACTTATCTAGTAATCATATACAGCAACATCTTCTGCAAAAGGGGCTGTCTTTTTTGTCATGATACACCATAGAAAGAATCATCTCGCGCTCTATAAAACCTAAACTTTATCTCTAATATTCTCCATACGCAATACTCATCCGAACCTACAAAATCAAAATAGGATCTATCGGCTTAAATTGCTTTCATTTGACGTAAAAAACACCGTTCCCATTCATCAGGGAAAAAGTTCTTGGCTTGCCCTTGAACTAGCTATAACTCACTAACGCCGATTACGTTCGCGCTGCTCTTCTATTAGTTCTCTACGGATGTGTTCTGGGCAATTACTCTTGATTAGCGCAAACTCAATTAATATTGGCGAGCCATTTTCACTTAAACTTTCCAAAATAATCTCGTTTTCGCCCGTATGTAGCAGATCCTTCGGCAAAAGAACATTAAATACCTTCCAACTTTTTGTCGTACTAGGACCTATGCCAAATTTCTCCCTTACCGTTGCCCTATTTAAAGATGCGCTTAATTTATTTGAAAGAGATGATTTTATTCGAAGAAGTAATAACATATCGGATGCCGGCGGCGCGGCAAGTTTAAATTTAAGCTTTGCCTTAGCCTTTGCTATTAAAGAACTAGCCACCGTGCTATCTGGCAAAATCGCTTGCTTTTTACCAAGAGGGTCTGCCTTCAACATACAGCCTCCAACAAAGTCAATCGGATCAATTACAATGTCGCCTACTTGCTTATTATAACCGCTCTCAGTTAAATGCTGCGCCCAAACCTTATAAGGCTCAGCAAAAATCTCCTTGTAATTCGGTGGTGATTTAATGCCACGAAGTATGCTCTTATAAAATCCAACTGCCCTTTCCCACGAACCAAAACCTTGCATCACCCTTCGCCCAGCAATCGCCCTAACTTTCTCGGTTGCGTTTGTTATTATTACTAGTCCTTTAGCCCATTCTTTGTAATCTTCATGTAGAACACGAGAATTTATTACTCCATGTCGATACTCATCGGTGCGGCAAATATGTTTATACGCAGGCTTTAATGCTTCATACACGTCGCGCCCTGCGTATTGCTCCAGCCCTCGCTTGACTGCTCTAGTGCGATTAAATGCCGACACATTCCATAGATAATCCGCCAAAGAAGACAATACTGGATAATCCTGTGGCGTATCTGAATTTTTCTGAATAGAGCGCGTGTCGCCATCTACAAAGCCATTGTAAAACCAATTATCCCACGGCACTTCGTCTAAAATATACGACAAGGAATAGTGAGCATGTGAATTACTTTGGGAAAGCGACGGCTTACGACCAATCAGCTCTGCGTACCAATTAGTATTTGACCTAGATTTCTTATGCGAGCCGACGCGTTCACCTGTCCAAAAAACGGACACTTCTGGTGGAAGCTTTCTTAAGCTGCGCAAATATTTATCTCTATCATCTGGATATGAATGCCCTGATTTAGGACCCCAATAAAACGGTGGACAAAATTGCATCTTAAAAGATGAATATTTTGATTTTATCCTAGTGTAAAACTTAAGTAGATGATCTGCGTCATAATCGGAAGGAGACTTGCCCGTTGATTGATCTTCTGAAGCATATACCCCTTCTTCGTAACGCGCCTCTCCATATGGATAGTAAATCCCAACACCTAACCTCGCCCACCTCATAGCATGGTCAAGTTGCATTTCGAGAAAAACATTCCAACTAAGCGGCCAAGCTTCTACAACAGCAAAAGGCGAAAAACTAAAATACAACTCTAACCCAAGTTCATTATACTCCTGCGCCATCATTCGAGTTTTATAAATATTTAAAGGTGAATAATCCCCTCCACTAAGAAAATGCGTTTTCGCTGTATTAATATTCATTTTATTAAACAGCATAAACTCTAAATCATCAACACAGCATCTACCTAGAAAACCTCGTTTTGGACAAGTAGGCCAGTCTTCAATCATACACATTCTTGCACTCTTTTTAGCATAATCGCAGACTTGCAAAAACGAAACTATCCCCCAAAGAATCCCTTGTTTATCACGTGCAGTAATTAACGCCGACTTCTTGCCAACATCTAATGTATAACCCTCGCTCCTGCCCACGCGCGCCGAAGGAGACAATGATATTTTCAAAGCAAATCCGCCGCGCGGATCTACTATTATACCTTTACTCTCAAGTTTCTTTTTTAAAAAGCGTATTCTCCCGTCTGAATTGCTAATTCCAGTTGTTCTTATTGCGATACTCGGACAAGCGGTATAAACATGAGTATATGTTACTTTTTGCGGCTCAGGAAACACCTTGCACTCTGTCCAGCGCGGTTGATCTAAAGCAATTAAATTTTCACCCTTTAGCCAATGCAACGCCTCTAAAGAAATATCATCAAACTTTTTTTGACGCTTCTTACCACTAGATGAAGAAGCTTGTTTTAATGAAACTACTTGTTCTAGTAAACGAACACACTCATTAGTACGCCCCGCGCCTAAATGACAATTCGCTATTGAATAAATACATTCTGCTACATTCTGCACATTTCGCTCATGTGCCTTTTTTGCTTGCGAAAACGCTTTTATCGCCTCGTCCCATTTTGACCTGTATATTAATGCATTGCCCAGCTCCTTCCACGCTTCAGCTGCCAAATCGGGCTTTTTTTCTGAAATTGCCTTTTGCTTGCAATGCTCAATATAAACATCGCTAACCTTATTACATTCCGTCTGTATAAGTGGCTTTGACGCTTGAACAGAACCGATTAGCCATTTTATTTTATTAATATCACTTTCAACGCCCCAAAAAGCTGTAGGCGGATTGGAAACTTTAAGATACTGATTTTTTGATGAACTTATTTTTTTATGAATATACGAGTTTGCTATTGTCGTTTTTTGCGTACGTGATGAATCGGAACTTGTAGTTTGTGCATTAAGAGTAAAAAACACAAAACTCAAAACAAATAAAAAAATTATATTTTTCATTTTTCAAGCTCCTTATTTACGAATTAATTTACACACTCTGCAAGTCCAGGACAAACTACTGAAGAATCAGGATTTGTCCATTCATACGGGAATGACGCGCATTTATCTGGCTTAACTTGATTTATCATACAAAGGTTTTCATCAGTCAAATACACACAAGCACCATCTTCTCTACTTCGGAGTGTCAGACTTTTTCTGTCGGGCGAAACTTCTGTATGCAATTTTATAAACTCGTTCTCTTCAATACCTAAAAACTTTGCAATGCGCTCTATCTCCTTATCACTAACTCTTACTATCGCATCTTTTATGCGACAACAAGCTCCGCACATTCTACAAGAGAAATTACTAGTATTAAGCACGCGGCACCCTAAAATTATTTCTTCTTCGATTTAGTTGAAGTAACGATATTAGACATATATATTCGTATCTTGTCGAGCGTCTCAGCGGATACAACATGTTCCATCATACACGCATCTTTATCAGCCATCAGCGAACTAACACCAAGACTAATTAAAAAATCTCTTAACAGTAAGTGTCGAGATTGTATCATCTTTGCAAGGCGTCGACCTTTATCAGTTAACTCAACTCCCGAATAAGGCTCGTGTGACACAAGTCCTAGACGCATAAGTTCGCGAATCGCCTTTACTACGCTTGGCATTGTCACGCCAAGCGTCTTAGCAATATCACGAACTTGCGCCTGCTCGCCTCTAACGGCAGAAAGATTATAAATAGCCTCTAAATAATCTTCTAAACTTTGTGTCACTTTAAAGTCTCCTTACTTTAAAAGATCTGGCCAGTCATATAACCTAAGAGCGCCATTAACGGTGTAAGCATACGAATGACGAAGTGCAGAAACTCTTACCGACTCTGCCCACGACAATGGCAACTTATCATAATCAACTTTTTCGATAAGATCCCTACGCGCGGCATATGCATGAGCTGCAGCAATTACAAGATCTTTGTAAGCGTAAATCGACGGCTTCTTACCAGTAAGCTCTTTCATATATTTAGCAACGGAAAGCAATTCCGTTGCACGCTCGCCTACAAGCGAAGAACCTAGCGTATACAACATTGCCGCTACTGCTTCATCTTTTTTCTTTAGCCCGTAAAATGATTTGCGTTCCGCAGCAATGTCTCCTGTACCAATAAGGTCAACAGCTATAACAGCACTACCATTTTCAAGAGCCTTCGCTACTGTGGGCGCTCGTCCACAACGCGAATAAGCCGAAATCGTAATAACGGGAGAGTTTTTCTCTACCGCAGGCCTAAAAAGAATAGCTGGCAGCACTAAGCCATCGGGACGAGTAAATACAACCTTTGAAACTGTAACATTATTAATAACCTTTTTGGAAAGCTCTTTTGCCGTTACATGGAATTTTTCAGGCTCTATAATGCCAGCTGTTTTTATAACAACCTTAGAAAGTTCTTTTGGCGAATACTTTTTATGAGTTCTTAAAACCTCGTTAAGTTCATCAATCAAAAGCTCATAAACGCTACGATAACCAGGAAGTTCTCTAATATCGCCGTTAGGTGTAACGTTGCAATTTTTGCCGCCACCAAGACCTGTATCAACATCAGAATACTTAAAGCTGGCATCTATCGCGCGGCATTCTTCAAGTGATGGCTCTGGCGTATTTTTGTCGCCAGCTAGATGACGGCGCATCCCTAGAAGCGTTGATTGGCGAGCACCTTCGCGCCAGCCATGGCGACCCTGAACAGAAGTCAACGCATAGCGATCTTTATCTAGCGAACAATTCTCTGCTGTTGTCTTAACGACATCCATCGTGCGAAGAGTTCCTCTAAATGGGAAAAAGTCACCGTGATTTGCATGCACACGAATAGCGTTGTCGCCCATAAGAACTAACGAAGCATGATTAATGCCTGCAGGTAACTGACCAAAGATTATCTGCTCGCTATCTTGTGGACCAATATCAGAAAAGACATCTGATATTGTTGAGATATAGCACGAAGGCGCGG
Organism: Kiritimatiellia bacterium; assembly: GCA_017628025.1. GTDB lineage: Bacteria > Verrucomicrobiota > Kiritimatiellia > RFP12 > UBA1067 > UBA1067. The sequence goes on from JAGBZX010000019.1 coordinate 40,104, forward strand.
CAGCTACGACTCTTGGGTCGGCAGCGGCAATTAAGGACGTCATTGTTCCGCCGCCAGAATTACCGACTATGCCGTATGCGGTATGATCGATATCATCGCGCGTATCAAGATAGTCCATTGTTCTAACGCCGTCCCAAATTCTATATAAAGCCATTGACTTACCAAGTAATGCAGCTAAGACACCAAACCTATAGTGGCCCATCACATTCATCGTGTAAGGCTTCTGCATACGCTCGCCTTGAGAGATAGGGTCATAAACAATGCACGCAAAGCCAGCCTTGGCCGCCATTACGCCCATGCGCGAATATGCTAACTCCGACTTGCCTTCATTAGAGTGACCGCAAGTTACAAGATATGCCTTGTATGGCGGTTTGAATTTAAGTTTACCATCCTTCTTACTAGTATGAGGAATATATATGTTTGCAGTAACATAAACTCCTGGATGGCTTTCAAAGAGCACCTTGTCTACTTTGTAGCCATCAAACTCAATAGTTTCAACTATTTTTGCATTAAGCGGCGTTTTCTTCGGGAAGCCTCCAATGGCCTTGATAAAACGCTCTCTTATTTTCTCACGATACTCCTTATATTCATCAGCGCTTTTAAGTGAAAGCCAGGCACGGTCAGCTTTTATATCTGCTTCAGCCACTCTTGCTAGAACATTATCCCAAGAAAAAAATTCAGCTTGAAAAGGAAGCATATTCTCATCGAGTGCATCAGAAATCCAGTCGGCAGAGGCTTGTGTTAACGCAGAAAGCGAAATGACTAATGTAGCTGCCAATGTTAATCTATGCGAACATTTTTTCATTTTCTTATCTCCTTTTTATTTCCAAATTCCAATTGATAAATACGGTAAAATCTCTTTTTCTAAAACTGCATCTAAATCAAAAAGCGCGACTCCCGCTGTTCCAAACTTACGTGATGCGTTAATTTGATCAATAACTTGCTTCGCATCAAGACGAGACTCGTTAGCCGTAACGCCAATACCAACAATCGTCCTCCTTGCTCGCGAACGGGAAGAGGCGTGCTGAAGTAGATAAGAGCTAAATCTAACAAGGTTATCAGTATAATCCATAGGCACGACATAATCAACATAATTTGCATCTAGCCACGACGTCCAATCTTGACCAACGGAAGCGACACAAGCAGGATACTTACCAAGAACTGCCGTAGTAAGCCAAAGCGGTCGCTGCACCTTACGCCTAGCAGCAAGCACAAAATCCGAAATAATCTTTGCTGCATCTGAAGGTTTTTTTGAGCCTTCATACCAGCGAACAAAATCAAGATGCACGCCGTCAATTGAATAACGCGAGACAACTTCTTCAATCGCTTTAAGAATTTTGTCCCGAACCGGCTTTTTCGAAGGATTTAAGTATTCTGTATCCTTACCCGAAGTAGACTTTAAACTCCAGCCCTTGGCTTTGTAATCAGCTAAAACGCTAGGCATCCCCCTTGTAGCAGTAAAACAAAGAATCCACGCGTGCACTCTAACACCAGTTCCTTTAGCCGCGCTCAAACACGCCTTTAATTGATCACCCTCTTCATTATAAATCCTAGACTTAGGAAGAACTGCAGATGGATAATGCGCAAAACCTGCCCCTGCAACATTTACAAAAAGATCTGTAATTCCAGCATTCTTTAGAAAGCGCATCGTTCGTGGCCAATCGCCAGGATAAAGCCCACACCCAGAATGATCCCACACGGCGCGGATTTCCCCTGCTTTAGGTTTTTGAGAAAGAGCATAACGCTTAAATTCTGCGCGCTTTAAATTGCGACGATCTAGAGAAGCTGATATCGACCACTTCGAAGGCTCTGAGACACCTACCATAGCAGAGACTAACTGTGCCTTTAAACGCTCGTCTCCATCAGCAGTTAGTACATGCGTCATCCACCAACCACTCGGCGTTTCTATCCACGCTGCTTGACCTGTTGGCCTACCCAAACGATCTGACCACGATGCTAAAACACGACCCCCAGATAATGGCTGGGCAGAATTAAGAACTGTTGATGTCTGACGAATTGAAATCGGAAAGCCTTGTGGGCGCGATGTTATAAAATCCATCCTGCTCCAGCATCCAGGTGAAGGCGCTGACTTAAAACCCGTTAGCTTAACACCCATAAGCGAAGCAAGTTGAGTAGACGAAGAATGAAACGCTATTATCTTACCACCGCGAGACTTCACACCCCTAAGAGCCTTGATTTGGTCCGCACCTATAGAATCTAGCCCAACTAAGAAAACTGTTTTCTCGTTTTCGATTGTGGCAGCCATTTGTGCCGGTAGAACGACAGTCGAAGTAATCTTTTCACTTGCAAGCCAACGTTTTATATGATTGGCAAGCGACGTGTAATAGCCTGACGAATTAGCAACTATCGTTACAGCGAGCAAAAGTGACTTTATCATAACTGCCCTCTTTTAACGAGATCTGGCCTATTTTTAAGAGTAAGTTCAGCTGCTGCCGCACGCCGCCATTTGTCAATTTTTTTATGATCGCCAGAAAGAAGAACTTCTGGGACCTTCATGCACCTAAATTCTGCAGGATGTGTGTATTGAGGTGCTTCCAAACCGCCTCCAGAACTAAAACTCTCAGATTGAGTAGCCTCAATGCCGCCGCCTAAAACTCCTGGAATAAGCCTAACTATCGCGTCGGCCATAGCAGCAGCTGGTATTTCCCCACCAGTAAGAACAAAATCACCAATCGAAAAAATATCAGTGGCTAAAGTTTCAATCCGTGCATCGAAGCCTTCATAATGCCCACACATAAAAACTATGTGGTCACACTTTGAAAGTTCTTGAGCATCTGATTGATTAAATTTACGACCAGCTGGCGATGTCATTATAACTCTAGCTGGCAAAAGCGGCTCTAGTGCAGCGAACCACGGCTCACACCGCATCAACATCCCAGGTCCGCCACCGTATGGCTTGTCGTCAGTTTTCTTCCAACGACCAACACCATAGTCCTTTAAATCTATGATGTTTATAGAACAAAGACCCTTCTTGACCGCGCGTGAAACAATCGACTCCGAGAGGAATCCCTCGAACATCTTAGGCTGTACGCTTACGATGTCTATCGTCACGACGGAAGAAAGGAACTTAAAAACCAAAAGCCGCCTCTTTTAAAAGGCGGCCTTGGAATTTACCGACTTACGCGCCGAGCTGAAGACGCGCAAAGCGCTTCACAACGACAGGCGCACCAATCTCGGCCGCGACAGAAGCGACATACTTCTCAACTGTCTGCTCACCGTCAGCAACATAGTCCTGCTTGACGAGGCAAACCTGAGTGCAGTACTTCTGAGCCATGCCCTTCTTGATGCCGACAAGAGCCTGCTCTGGAGGGAGCTTGCCCTTCTGCTCTTTGAGGGCGTTAAGCTTGATTTCGAGCTCAGCGTCAATTTCTGCCTGAGGAACATCTTCTGGATTGACGTACTTTGGAGAGTTAGATGCAACCTGGAGGCAAAGCATATGAGCAAGCTCATCAAGCTTTTCGCAAGGCTTATCGCAAGAAAGCTCAACGAGAACACCAATCTTGCCACCCATGTGGATGTAACCAGAAACGCAGCCGTTACCTTCAAGCGCAAAACGCTCGCTACGGCGAATCTTTACATTCTCGCCAGTCTTGGTGAGAAGCATCTTGTAGTCGTCAATAAGCGTTTCTTCAATGTTCTTGCCTTCGAGAGCAACCTTAGCTGCATCGTCAACAAACTTGATGAAGGACTCGGTCTTAGCAACGAAGTCAGTTTCGCAGTTGACTTCAGCAAGAGCCATAACCTTCTGATCTTCAGACTTAGCAAGAGCAATGATGCCCTGCTTTGACTCCTTGTCAACGCGCTTTGCAGCAACTGCAAGACCCTTCTCGCGAAGGTACTTAACAGCCTCATCCATGTTGCCATTGGTGGCATTGAGAGCTTCTTTGCATGCGCCCATACCAGCGCTTGTTGCTTCACGAAGCTGCTTAATCATATCGATTGTAATAGCCATTTTAATATCCCCCTTAAATTTATTAAGCCTCAGTTGCAGGAGCTTCGACGGGAGCGGCGACTTCAGCAGCTGGAGCCTCAACTTCACGAGCGGCTGCAACTGCTGCCTCTGCCTCAGCAACCTTAGCCTGACGCTTAATCGCTAAATCTTCCTTTGCTTTCTTTTCAGCATCTTCCTTAGCTTTGCGAGCAGCCGCCTTTACAGCCGCAGCGACAGCGCCCTTCTTGGAAGCAACACCCGACTTCTTGGCGCCTGCCGCAGGACGAGCGGCTTTCTTGCGCTCCTGACGAGCAGCCTTCTCGGCTTCATCGCGAGCCTTGCGCTCCGCGTCACGCGTCTTGCGTTCTTCAGCGGCCTTAGCGGTGTATTCGTCATTAGCAGTCTTGATAACCTTAACAAGACCTTCAACAATAAGCTTAACGCCGCTTACGCTGTCGTCATTGCCAGGGATGACGTATTCGATAGGCTCTGGATCTGCATTCGTATCAACGAGAGCTACGACTGGAATACCGAGACGAACAGCTTCCTTTACAGCATTGGCTTCGCGGACGCAGTCAATAACGATAATCGCACCAGGCTGCTCCTGCATATCGGCAATACCGCTGAGATTCTTCTCGAGCTTAGCAAGCTCGCGGCGAAGAACAGAAGCTTCCTGCTTGTGTTCAGAAAGTTCACCACCATTAGCCTTAGCAGTTGCCTGAAGCTGACGCATGCGCTTAACAGAAGAGCGAATTGTCTTAGCGTTGGTGAGAGTACCGCCGAGCCAGCGCTCAGTTACGTGATACTGATCAACACCCTCTGCAGCTTCTTTTACGAGTTCAGAAACCTGCTTCTTAGTAGCGACGAAAAGAATCTTCTTGCCAGCGGCAACAGTGTCGCGAAGGAACTGAGCAGCCTCATCAAGCATCTGAACAGACTGTGTCAAATCGATAATATGAATTCCGTTGCGCTTATCAAAGATGTAACCTTTCATCTTTGGGTTCCAGCGCTTCGTTTGATGACCGAAGTGAAGACCAGCATCAAACATTTCTTTAATAGTGACACCCGTAAGGGCAGACACAGGCATTTCCATGACTTTTTCTCCTTTCAATCTTTTCTTTTTAAGATTAATCTGCTTTGACCGGAAGTCTTACCGGTTCATTCGCTTCAAACCACCCACCATGGGCAATTTTTAGGTAGTATATCATAAACATAATTAAAACGCAACGCGGAAAAATATCACATTTCGATCCGATCGCGTTTAGAACCGTTATTCAGTGAGATTATCAAGTCTCTAAATGAATTATCATCTCGTGGCCGTAGATTAAATAATATCTCCAGCTGCTATATTTTAAATTCTTCTTAAGGCAAAAAATCTACCTAGCAATATAAGAATCGTGTAAATTTCTAATCGCCCAGCTAACATGGCAAAGGAATAAACGTACTTCAAACTAGTAGGCAATGTTGCATACGTTTGCGATGGGCCATATTCTCCAAATGCTGGCCCAATATTGCCAATCATCGCTAACGCGTTACAAAACGAATCTCCTGGCGAAATACCTGCAATACCACCAGCAAGCATCACTACTCCAGCAACTAGCAAATAAAGTAAAATAAATGAAGCAACTTGAGAGGCAAGCGTTTCTTGCCCAGGCACACCATTTATTCTTATTGTATAAACGCCATGCGGATGAAGAATGCGCCGAAATTCATTAGCAATTTGCTTTAACACAATAACCCATCGCACAACTTTAATCCCACCACTTGTTGAGCCCGAACAACCACCAGCGAAGAAAAGGCAAAATACAACAATTTGCGATGCTGGCTTCCAAGAACAATAATCCTGCGACATAAGTCCTGTTGTAGAAATTATGGATACCACTTGGAAAAACGAGTGTCTTAAAGTAGATGATATTTCACTGGCGCGTTCGACTTGGAATATGGTAATAAAAAGGCCAGCCAAAAGCGTCGCGAGAATAAATGCCTTAAGTTCTGAATCTTTATATAGTTCACTTTTTCTGCCTGAAAATGAGTGAAAATAAAGGGCAAAATTTAGCGAGCCTAAGAACATAAATATAGTACATATCCATTCTACTGCAGGATTTCCAAAAGATGCGATACTTGCATTCCTTGTTGAAAAGCCGCCAGTTGAAATTGCTGAGAACGAATGACAGAATGAATCATACCAATCTAGTCCTACAAAATTTAAGAATCCCGCTTGTATCAAAGTGAAACTACAATATATAAACCAAAGGACTTTAGCCGTATTCGTCATGCGCGTTGTCACTTTGCCTTTTTGTGGCCCAGTGGTTTCTGCTTGTATTAAGCGAAAGCCACCAATACCTAGTAGCGGCATAAGTGCTACTACTAGCGCGATAATCCCCATACCACCAAGCCAATGGGAAAGACAACGCCACAAATTTATACATTTAGGAAGGGCTTCAACATTGTTGATGACAGAAGCGCCTGTTGTTGTAAAACCGCTAACACTTTCAAAAAGAGCATCTGCATATGAACCAAAACAACCAGACAACCACAACGGCACACTACCAAGTAGACTCGCTATGCACCACGACCCGCCGACAGCAACAAAAGCATCCTTTATTTCTACGCGCGTTGCTTCGCCATACAAATCCTTCACTTTTCGCGCTATATGCCACAAAGATCCTGAGAGGAGAAACGCAACAATCATCGGGAAGGTAAAAGCGAAGACAACTTGCCTTTCGCCAAACATATACGCATACCCAGCTGGCAATGCGAATGCTAGCGAAGTGATGGCGATTATAAAGGCATATATTTTTAATATTTGTGACATTGTTTAGCGACAGAAAAGTCTTATTGTGCGGTTATCTCCGCCTTTAATTATCATCACAATTCGTCCACCTGCTTGCAATAGCGTCTCTCCATTAGGGATGGAGAAATTCTCTTCATTTTCGCGGCGGACTAGAAGCGCTAGGAACTGACCCTTAGCGGCCATCTTGCTTAAGGTTTTACCTGCTGCTTTTGAACCTTCGTCTATTCCACATTCAATTATTTCGAATGTGCGATTGCATACAGAGTGAATAGATTTAACATTTTTGCCGCGAAGATGACTTAATACAGCATCCACTACTGTATCACGCATGGGGATAGCGACATCAATGCCTAGTTTATTTGCAACATCATTAAATTCACTACTTGAAGTAAGAGCTATAGTGCGTTTAACTCCTCGCGATTTGAAATACGCTGCAATTACAAGGTTACTATCGAAATTACCAGACGCAGCTACCATCAAATCAGATTTATCTAGACTTTCTTCTGAGATAAGGTCAGAATCAGTTATATCACCACAAAGAACTGTAGCATTTTCGAAATGTTCAGTAGCTTCTTTACATCTTGAAGCGTCTCTGTCGACAATTGACAGTTCGAGTTTTGCAGGGCGTTGCTCCTTTGCGACTTGGGCAAAGGCAGAATTCTTTCCTTCAGCAAGTAATCGCTCTGCCACAAGCATCCCCACTCGATCTGCGCCGAACACCGCGATTGAATTTATGGCAGAAACGTTTTTTGCACCTGAGATTTTAGCGAGATTTGGCAAGTCATTTATGTTAAGCAATACGCCGATATGATCACCTGGTTTAAGGACTGTTTCACCGCCAGGCAAAGTTGCGCCTTCTTTTGTCTCGACATACGCCACAATAAACTTCCATTCGGGAATTTCTGCTAACTTCTTAATTGGTTTATTAGCGATATCACTATCTTCCTCTACGAGAAGAGAAGTTATGACATGGTTATCACCTAATTTTATGATATTGCCGATAGCGCCGTGAGCGACTGCGCTAGAGATAGCTTTTGATGTTTCAACCTCGGGGTTCAGCATAACATCAATGCCAAAGAGAGGACGGATGGATTGGTTTTGATTTTTTTCGTCGCGTTTTCGTCTCGCTATAGAGGTGTTTACATAATAGGCGTAATTACGTACTCGAGCTATTTTTAGAATATCGGGATGATCATCATCTACGAGTGAGCAAGTAATCATGTTTATTTCGTCATCGTCAGTAAGAGTGACGAGTGCATTAGCGGAAGACAATCCAGCCTCAAAAAGCGTATCGGGATTATTACCATCACCTTCAATGATGGTGCAATCAAGCGAGTTACGGGCGTGGCGAACTTTAAGAGGATCCTTCTCTATAAGCACCACGTCTCTATCTTCAGCGATTAAGGATTTAGCAAGCTGTAATCCAGTAAACCCTGCTCCTATTACAATAACTTTCATCATCTATATCTAAATTAATTCGTATGTGTTCTATCAAATAATGGACTTAATACCGCAAATGAACTAAATATGCTTAATTATTAAAAACTGACATTAAATTAACCCAATTATATCAAAAAGAAGGCTAAGTACGCAAGCCTATACCTATCCCAAAAGTTGTACAATTAAATGAGTCAAATCGGAAAGGCAAGGACCCAAAACACAACTTCGCGGACTAAAGCGGACTTGGCGTGAGGCAAAATTCTTCTGTATAAGATTTTCCGAGTTTTTAATAAGGAGGTGAAGGTCAAAGGTGAAGGTGAAGATCCACTCTCGAACTCGAAACTAATCTCAATCTTGTTTTAATTTCTTTGCTTTCGCTTCTTGGAGATTTGGAGATTTGGAGGGATTGCGCAAGGCTGTAATAAAATCCTCTCTTCACCTTCGCCTTCACCTCAAACTTTCTAAACCTCCCAAACCTAGGATCCGACCCTTTTTGAGAAAGTAGGTCAGACCTACTTTCTCAATTTGAGCACCAGTTCACCGACAATATTTTGCCGCGCTTGCCGTGACAAGCGCCTCTCCCTCGACAAGGCAAAATCTCGTCGAGCCCATAAAACTTTCTTGTGCGACATTCCCCACTCCGGCTAGAAGGAGTTTACGCTTCGCACTTTTCCTCCAGATATCCACCTGTGCGTCGAATATCCGGTTCGGATCGGCGGTTACGGCGATGCCGTCGCGAGGAACGAGCGACAAATCCGGGCATCGGCGTAATGCCAAGCGCATATCTGGCGCACATAAACGTCGTTCCAAGTCGTCTGCTCCGAAGGAGCAAGTAAAATCAACAATACACCTTCTCTTTAAACTCTTGCCCATAATCAGACAGGAGATTTACAGAATTTTAACTGCTTCAAAACTGAAAAAGTAGGTCAGACCTACTTTTTCATATTTGAGGAGACACCGCGAAGCCCAATAAAATCGCGGGTGCCGTGGGACCTGGCACCATATTTTGCCCTCATATGTCACGGAGGCGAAGGTAATTTCCTTATTGTATGCACTCATTTCATATATCCTAACTCATCAATTCTAAGGGCAATGTAATGATATATATCACTAGCATATGGGTATGGACATTTTCCTAACTCTAATTCTAATTTGAATATCCGTTCATCACCAGATGACAGTCTTACGCAATAATATGTTTCGTCATCTTCTCTGCATATAAAGCGATAAGTGTATTGCGTGTCATCACATATGTCAAGATCCGACGACAGTAACTTTCTAGAACACAAAACAGCACCAACCCGAACTTGCGAATATGTCGCTACAAAGTGATTAAAAACAGGTGCAACATTCAAGTATTCATGCGCCTTACATGAACTCCGCCGTGCATTTCCTTCCAATATTTGAGGCACACAATCTAAACATCCCTGTTTGATTCCAAAATCAACACCCTCCTTTAGCTTTCTTCGTTATTGCAATTTCCGAACCACTTTCTTCACAAGTACCACACCCGTTGCAACAATAATTACAATAATCCAAAACAACACACTATCCCACCAAAGAATAAAAGGTGCCGCTGCGAGACAAGATAATACGATGACAACACAGAAAAAATAATGCAAATCGTATAATCTTTTACACTGACTTTAAAATTATTCTTCATCTTTACTGTAGAAGATGACCAATCTAAAGATTCGTTTGTAATCTCATCCTCCATCTGTTTGAGCGCGTTATCGTACACATCCACTGACAAAAGTCCCTCTCACTACTATTTCTTCATCCTGATTGTGAGCACTATTCCTTTGCAAGGGAAGCGCCCTTCGAATCTGGGCTCGAGAAGTTTGATGAATGCCTCGTTGTCAGCCTTTGCGGTATTCCAATCTATCATTGCGTTTTCCGTCCATGAATGCCACATTCCCCGCGACCGCACTTGCCAACCTTCCCCACAAGCTATACCTGCACCCTTGTACGCCTGCACGCTATCCTTAATCTTGTCAATGCCATTCCGAAACGTCCTTTTAGGATCTACAATCCCGCGAGGCCGCGAATTTCTCCACTCCGACACAAGCACATCTGCATCCGCAGGTTGAGGCCCCCTTTCCGAGTAGCCAGTCTGAAAAAAAGCGCGAACAAAGCCGGAGCCACGTGTATCTACATGAAAACTGTCCGACAGGCTTTCAACACCTGTCTCTATCGTTATCAAACGCTCACAAAAACCATCGCTCCTATCCGCTAAAAGGCTCGTCACAATTTCTGCAACGGAGGTAAACTCATTCGTCGTCGTAACGCAATTCTTGTCTGCCAAATACAATTCACGTCGGCGCGCCTTTTGTCTGGCTATTTCCGCAATCTTTTCCTTGAACGGTCTCATGGCTTCTTCCGGCGAAACCTTCACATTGCGAAAGATCTCTCGGGTCTTACCGAGAGACATCATATCTTCCGCGGGATCATAATGCGCAACCATACTCTGGGTATCTCCAGAATCATCCAACAGAAGTTTTACATCACCCTCAGGCGTAAGAAACCACTTCCCAAACGCTCCGCCTACGGCGAAAACAAACAACGCGTCGCCGTTTTTCGCCAGCACCAAACTGCACGCATTGAATTCGCTTCCTCCGCGCCACACTCCAACCACTGCATCCTTTAAAGACTTGCCGGCATTTCGCCGAAAAGGATCCTCCATGTCTCTAGCCCGCTCGAAAGACTTCATACGAATCCCGTCCGACATCATCAACCTGCCGCTCTTCGCCTCAACCCAAATGCGGCCTTCATTACGGTCGTTGTAATCGCGACGCTTACCCTTTCGCATCGCCCAGCGATTTTTCAATTTCAGCACATCACCGTCGGGTTCGAATTCAAACTCATAAGCCTTTTTCTGTTCGCCACGCTCCGAAACGCCAAACGCGGCGCCAGTGCCGTCGGTCCG
>JAGBZX010000020.1 GCA_017628025.1 Kiritimatiellia bacterium
TCCGCTGCTCTACCAACTGAGCTACCTAGCCACAACTCTTGGTGATAATGGTAGGAGCGCAGGGATTCGAACCCTGGACCCAGTGATTAAGAGTCACTTGCTCTACCAACTGAGCTACGCTCCCATCTCACCTGCTTTACCACACCTTAATTAATGGAGCGAGCTAAGGGACTCGAACCCTCGACAACCACCTTGGCAAGGTGGCACTCTACCAACTGAGTTAAGCTCGCACTTGGTGTCGTGAAAACATTGCGTAGTATATCACAAAACTTACACTTTAGTCAACACAAAATTTTTATTTTTTTTATCGCCGCAAAATTGAGATATATCACATCAACTTAAAATGATTTTTATGAGACTCTATAATACCCTTATCAATCAGTTTACTTATCTCTGCAGAAAGCGCGCTTCGCTCTACGCAAAGATAATCAGCCAACGATTGGCGATCATATGGAATATCAAATTCTTTAGCATCACGTCTTACCGACTCTTCTATCAAATATTTCATTAATCGCTCTGACGTTGCGCGACTAGAAAGGATTCTCATCTTTCTGCCTAAACGAACTGCTTTGCGCGCAAGTTCTTTAGTTATATTTCGCAACAACCTTATATGCTCTTCGCTTGGCTTAGTAGCAGGATTAAGCACCTTGTTAGCATTGAATAAAATTACATCGCTATTTTGACGCGCTTCTACTGAAATTGCAACTGATTCAATATCAGCTACGGCAAGCGAAATCGCGACAGCCTCCATTGGTTCTAATAACTCCACAATCTTACGATGTCCATCTGCGTCATACGATGATATAGCTAATTGCCCAGAAATAATCACTGCAAAATCTGTGATTTTACTTCCTGACCCAAAAAGCACTTCGCCCTTCTTCAAAGATACCTCACGCACGGCAAGCTGCGAAAAAAGATCATTGATTCTCCCAGAAGGTATCCCTTCAAAGAGTTTGCACATCACTGGCAATGTAGTAAAATTTCTATACATATTAAACGCTTAAAAATGAGATGTGCGGAAAAAAAATTCCTACTTCACTTTACGGGTAATACGAAATACCCAAGCATGCTCACATGGCAATTCTGAAGGAGAAATATTTGGCATCTTAATTTTAATACCATCGCCTAATTGTTCAAATTGCAATTCACTATTGCACCCAAGAAACGCCACACTACTCACCTCTCCGGTCTTCTTAATATCCAACTCTCTTGGCCACTTAAAACAAATTACATAAATATTATCACCCTTCTGTGTAAAATAAATACCGTTTTTCTTAAGCTTTAAATCCGCATCGTCCCAACGCTTAGAGCCATAAACAGCCTCTCCATTTACATCTAACCAACGGCCTATAGCCAAAAGCCTATCCTCCATAATTGGCGGAATAAGCCCATCTGGGTCTGGACCAACATTCAAAAGTAGATTACCCCCACGAGCACAAACTCCTACTAGCGTCTCTATGCATTTCTTTCTCGACATATAATGCTTAGGATCCTCAAACCTATTATACCCAAAACTCCCGCCTATTCCGCGGCACTCCTCCCATGGATGTATGACTTTGTCTGCTTTTGCTCCTCGCTCACCAGCACCATACTCCGTAGTATAATGCCCGCCATGAATTCCACGGCTATCCTTACCCCAGCGGTCATTTACAACAACATCATCCTTAACTGGGGAACTGGTATAAAGCCAAGAAAGAAATTCTTCTGCCAAATGATCACTTGAATTATAATCCCACTCTCCATCAGCCCAAACTATATCTGGCGAATAACGGCTAACTAAATCCTTTAACTGCGGCAAACTCACTTGCCTACTCCACTCTTTAATATCGAGCGCATCTTTTGTCTTAACAGAATCTCTAATGCCTGGATACAACGGATTAGCATACTCCAAAAGAGAAAAATAAAAGCCTCTCCGTAATCCCGCCTTCTTCATCGCCTCAGCAAACTCTCCAGCTAAATCTCGCCCCGAACCAACGGCAACTGAATTAAAATACGGTGATTGCGCACTAGGCCATAGAGCATAACCATCGTGATGCTTAGACGTAAGAACCACATATTTTGCACCGCAACGCTTGAAGAGCTCAGCCCATTTATTAGCATCATAAAAACGCGCTTTAAACTCAGAAGCAAAGTTTGCATAGGGAGCTGCATTATAAAACTTTTCATGATGCGCGTGCTTTTTGCCCTTCTTTTTCGCTTCGATAAGACGCCCTTGATACCACTCTGAAAAACCACCCCACGAGAAACTTCCATCCGCGCTTACTGGCGCATATGCTGGCACTGCATATGGACCCCAATGAATGAATATGCCAAACTTCGCCTCCGTCCACCACCCTGGAGTAGGTCTAGAATCAAGCGACTTCCAATTTGGTTCATAACTAGCTTCAAGAGATAGAGTAAAAGCAAAAACAAACAATAAATAAAAATACTTCATGTTATTTTCTCCTTTTAAGGTATTCTTTTTTTCCTCTGCGACGAAGTTTACAAGCTGGGCATAAACCACAGCCATCTCCTGGCACTGCCCTATAACAAGTTAGAGTGTGATTATCTATAACATCCAAAATACCTAACTCATCAGCCATTTGCCACTCGTCTGCTTTAGTGCAATGCATAAAAGGCGTAACTATCTTTATCCTGAAATCTAATGCTAAAGAAGCAGATCTTTCTTGTGCTCGTATAAAGGTTGCTCTGCAATCAGGATATCCAGAAAAATCAGCCTCTGAAACTCCAGTCCACACCTCGTGCGCCGACAATGTTTTCGCCCAAACAGCGGCGGCTTGAAGAAAAAATGCATTACGCCCTTCAACTACTGTAGAAGGACAGGATGCACCTTTTTTTTTGGTAATTTCTGCACCTGGCTTTAAAAGAGAACTTTCTGCTAGTTCCCCCATAAATGCCATCTTAACAACTTTATACTGAGCAATTTTAAATCGTCTAGCTAAAGCGCGAGCAAAGCGCACCTCAAGAGAATGGTTTTGCCCATACCTAAAAGTTATAGCAGCTACCTTGTCGGCACCATGTTTTTTAACGGCTAACGCTAAAGCTGTAGCAGAATCTTGCCCACCGCTTAAAACAACAACGGCATTAACTTTAGTTATCTCAGAGGTTTTTGCCCTCTTCGTCATTGCATAGCTGCCTTTTCTAGTGTCTTTGCAAGGAGCTCAACATCTGCCTTCTCAAGTTTAGATAAGGCACTAGCCCACCTAAAGGCAGCCGAACCGTTGGGATCAAACGGGCGATCTTTAAATAGCCCGTCGTAAACTGCGCGGCGCTCCTCGTATGACTTCTGAATCTCCGTAAATCTTCGCGCAAATGCCTTAATGTATTCTGCAACAAAGCCAGCATAATCTAATACGAATTCTTTGCGCCTACGAACCACATCGGCATAATCCTTGACTGATTCTACAAGCTCCTTTTGATAACCTACAAACGCACCAGCATGATCAGTAACAACCAACTTTGTTGGTAACGACATCGAGTCAAACGAAATAATCTCGTAGTTTTTATCAAATAGCACCTCACCAGTTGCAGAACTGCGACGCGCCACAATCACATCAACAGCGGCGGCTTCACCCATAAGGCGTGCAAATGAGCGCGCAAAAAGTGGATTATGAAACCTCGCTGGTGATATCTTATCTGACGCCGTGCCTGGCACATAAGGACGAACAAAGTAAGGCGTTCTAACTGGCATGCCCTTGTATTGACCTTGACCGTTATAACGCTCTGTCACATATCCATAGCCTACGCGCTGAGAAAGATTCATACCTAACTGACGGCACATAAGACGCCTATCAAGAATATAATCAGTATACTCATCTGTCTCGAGCATGGCTCTTGTTATATCCTTACCCTCATCTAGGCGCTCCTTCACACCCCACTTTTGGAATCGTACCAATAGAATGGAAATGTTCGGCTTACCAGTCTCTCTATACTGAAGAACATAAACATTACCGCGGCGTTCGCGACCAACAGGCTTTCTCGCAAGCGAATGAGAAATGCGCCCAACATTTATAAAGTCAATATCAGAGAAAAGGCGCGTGCTATTTAAAATTAGCGCCTTAACCAATGGATCGCACAAAGCTAATGTTTCTGGATCATCAGTATTTTGCGCTTCTGCCCAAATCTCATCAAAAATCAATTCGCCGCGGTTAAGCCTAGCTCCTGGCATCCATTCTATCTGTCGATAGAACTCTGGAGCAATGCCACTTAAAAGCTCCTTTTCCTCCGCGCTAGTCTCATTAATCCTACGCGTAATCGTGTAGCACATCTCATTGCGCCACTCATAATTTGCCGACGTTTCTTCACGCAATTCAACAGGTAACGCCATACGCCAACGCGCATTTATAAGCCCCATGCGTTGACGCACCACGTCAACGCTTAGCCCATCAAACTTAAATTGTCTTAAACTCTCAACGATATCCCTAGGCGTAGATTTTGGAAATACATCTATCTCCAACTGCCCATGGCGATTACGCCTATTTAAACCGTCAACTACCTCCTTCATGTAAAAGAGATATTTGTCATCGGGCAAACGAGAAAGCTCATCATACGTGCCAGCGGTAATAAATCTAGTGCCTGTAAACTTGTTGTAAAAATATACAGGCTTTTCTGAAATAGCGACCTTTGAACGCTCAATCAAATCAGAAATATCCTCTTGAGCAATAGGCTGTCTAGCCATTCTCCAGTTTTCGCCGCGCTCACAGAGAGCTGCTCGAACACCTAGCGAAGACATATTTAAATAGCGTATACGGCGCTTTGAGACAAGAGACTGAAGTTCCTTATCGGCACGAAACGCCAAATCCATCCTGCCTGGTTCTGGGCGAATAAGAATATAATCACCAGAAAAAACCACATCGACAGAATTCTCCATCTCTTTTGTAGCTTCTTCTTCAGACAAGGGGCCGACGCCAGAAGCAATGCGACGCTGAGAAAGTTCCTTAAGCCAAAGAGCACGCTGAGTTGAATGCACTCCACACTTCGTGACAAGCACGCTAGAATTAAGGAACACCGTTCCTATGCGACTTTTAAGCGCACCTTCGTCATCCTTCGCAAAAATTGGATCGCCGAAAATTTCCATTTTAGTCTAATTTCTTTACTACCGATGTGCATGCCTTCAAAACTCCTGCCACGTCAGCAAGATTCGAAGGGATTATCATTGTATTATTTGTCTTTGCAAGATTACCAAATTCTTTTAAGTACTGCTGAGCAAGCTGCATATTAACAGACTCTAATCCGCCATCACTTCTCAAGGCTGCCGCGACTTTAGCGATACCTTCAGCCTGTGCTTCAGCGACGAGAAGAATTTCTTTAGCACGACCCTCGGCCTCATTGATGCGTCTGGCTCTTTCGCCTTCAGAAAGCGCAATAGCCTCCTGACGCTCACCTTCGGCACGATTTATTTTCGACTGCCTCTCGCCTTCGGACTCAGCAATCATCGCACGCTTTTCACGCTCTGCACGCATCTGTTTTTCCATAGCGTCGCGAATTGTCTGGGGAGGAGTAATGTTTTTAATTTCATAGCGCGTCACTTTAACACCCCATGGATCAGAAGCTTTATCAACAGCAGCAACAACGGCGGCATTGATATTTGTGCGTTCTTCAAAGCTACGATCAAGATCCAACTTACCCATCTCTGAACGCATCGTCGTTTGCGCAAGTTGTGTAGCGGCATTAAGATAGTTGCCTATGCCATAGCAAGCCTTGGCTGGATCCATCACTTGGAGATAAAGGACGCCATCAACATCAACAGCGATATTATCTTTAGTAATGCATTGCTGTGGTGGAACATCAATCACATGCTCCTTAAGGTCGCGGCGATAAGCTATGCGATCAAAAAATGGAAGAAGGATATGAAAACCTGCATCGAGCGTGCAACGATATTTGCCAAGTCGCTCGACGATAAAAGCCGATTTCTGCGGAACGATGACCGCTGTTTTAATTATCGCGATAAAAACGAGAATTGCTACTATAGCTAAAAAAACAAGACCTGCGCTCATATTATTACTCCTTTATAAAGTTAATCCCAGCATTACGCTGTAAACATTTAGTATTATACCAAAATTAAATAAAGCCGTGAAAGAAAATTTCACAATAAGAGTATCAAAAAATCATCTATTCAGCAAATGAGAATTATGTGCGGAAATTTCTTAATACATAGTGTATTGCCAAAATCTTTGGTTATATTTTTTAAAGCGCCTCTACATCTGAGCCAACACTGTCATTGGCTTCCTTTTGCATCATTTCTTGCCGCTCTTTCTCGGCAAGCTCTTTTAATTTTAGATCTATCGCTGTTATAGATGTGCCTAACTTAACAACAATCTCACGAGCTACACTGCCGTCAGCACCAGGGAAAATCAGGCTAAAATGCGTCTTAATAAACGATGGTTTAATTTTCTTTTGAAAGCGTTTCTCAAACGCCATCCTAGTTTTCAATAACTCCGCGTCATAGTTTATCATTTGGCCATCTTGATCTAGATAACTCATACCAGAGGCTCTAATACCATATACCTTTCTCGTAATTGGCGTAACGCTAAACTCATAATTCTTGTACAATCTGAAATTTTTCTTAGGCTTAAACCTATAAGTGCTTGAATTTGCTACACGCTCGTAAGCCATAGTATCAATCTTTTCGCCAAGTTCAATACCAAAAAGACCTTCTAATGGAAGACCCTTAAGATACTCCGCATCATCACTTGGTATTGTTTTAGGTGCCACCTGCCCCGATGAAGCACGACCTTGCGCGACCTTTTCCTTGTTTGACAAATATAATTTCCATGTGCGCTCGGCATCACGACGAAGCTTATTTCTCCTAAGTTTATCACCACCTAGCCTGCGTGCATCAGTTTCTCGCTCTTCTTCAGAAAGATTAGAAATCTCGTTTTCAACATATGCTGCAACAAATTCTTCTCTACTCGAAAATTCAGAAGGGGTTAATGCCTTTTTTTGGCCACCTATAATAAAACCAAACAAAGGCTCTGCTATCATACTAGCAAGAAAAACAATACTTATTATACGCATATACCCTCCTTTATTGGTAATTTTAATATAAATACACAACCTTTTGGTTTATTAGCCTTTACTAACAAAGAGCCATTCATTCTTTCGGCAGCCTCCTTTGAAGAGCAAAGCCCTATACCAAAGCCTCCCTTGCCGCTTACCATAACTGTCTTTGCCCTATAATAACGATTGAAAGCTTTACTCATTTCTTTCTTTGTCATACCAGGGCCAAAATCTGAAATTTCTATAATCGCGTAATCATTTTCTAGAGTAAAGTTTGCCCTTACTGCTCCATAAGGAGCGGCATACTTCAATTCATTACCAAGTAAATTCCATAACACTTGCTCAACTAGCGTCCTATCAGCATAAACAGTCAACTCCTTCAAACCCGTCAGTATAATAGGACCTGATTCTTCTTCTTCGTAATCAGCAGCAAAAAGCGAATACGCACTATTAAAAGCTTCTAAAATATTAAATTTTTCTAAGTTAGGCTTTGGCATCTTTCCGCCTAGCCTTAGAAAATCTTTAAGGTTGTTTACTAGCCTTATCATCCTCTCGACGATTATTGGCGCGTCTACCTTGCCAAATTGCAGCGCATATCTAAGCCCTACTAACGGCGTTGTTAAATCATGTGCCGTGGCGGCTATAAAATCATCACGCGTTCGTATGTAATCGATAAAAAACTTTATACATAGAACAGTCGCACCAAGGACAAGCAAAAAAATGATTGAACCCCAAACCCAAAAAAGAGCTACATAATTTTTCTTATCTGCTAATGGGATACGAACATAATTAACATTATCATCTACACCATACCAAACTAAAGTCTGGCCCGTAGAATCATCCTCAACATATCCCCACCTGCCTGGATTCATTTTACCAGCAATTTTCCATTTAGAAGTTCTTCTGAGACTTGGAAAAGTTTTCTGGTTTTCTTTTATATCTACAGCAACAACTCTATACTCTAGGCGTTTTTTTTCTTTTTCCTGCTTTACCAAATCTGGCAGTTCCTTACACCAAAAATATGAGCCTACTAAAATAAGGAGCACCACCGGCAGAGTGAGCAACGCAATATTTAAGGTAAATCGTAAAGACCTCACAACTTTAATATCTCACGGGCTTTTTCTACAGAACTAGTTAAATCAACTTTTTTCTTGCCACCAATGTAACCGGCTTGAGTTAATTGCTCTAAAAACCTGCGGAACTTATGATGCCCGAGTTTAAGATTATCTAATGCATTAACTTCGGCCGTTCCTCGTGAACAAGCCTCAGAAAGCATCCCCGTAGACTCTGCCGTTACATATAGTACATCTGCTAGCATTACAAAGGCAGGAATTGGATTAAATTTATCACGCGAAAAAATAAGCTTATAGTCCCACGCCATAGAATCAACTACTGCCTCTACATCTTTAGGCGTTCTGCGCGATGTCGTTACATAAAACTGAGAACCTTTGTGCTTGGAAAAAATTTCATCAAGCGACTTCTTCATCCACTCTGCTGTCATAGTCGAAGAACTATTTGTCCCACCAATAATAACTGCTATCGCCGGGCGAAAGTCAGGCGTGTAGCGAGCTTTAAAAGCTTCCACACCTTTCTCATAAAAAGAAGAATCTGCATTTACAAAATTTGCCGGAAGCTTAACAATATTAGCTCTTGATGCAGGATTGTCAAAAGCAGGAGCTAAAATACAATCGAAAGACGAAAGTCTATACCCTCGAGGATAAAGCACAACGGCAGATTTGGCGCCAAATGCTTTGGCTAGCGATCTTACCGCATGAAAAACGCCGCTACCCGTCCCAACAACAAGCTTATACTTCGATGAATTATCAACTGGCAATGACTTGTACAAAAAACGCGTAAAAGCAAACGGCAACGCACCTGCTAAATACGACAAAGCTTTTGCAAACGCATTTTTAAACTCAATTTTTACAACATCGGCATCTAGCGACAACGCGCTTACAAACGCTCTCGTTTGATTTTCGTGACCTGCCTTGCCATCAGTAAGAATCAGAGCTTTCACTTACCCTCTCCCTCTGTTACTTCAATTTTAGAGGTCTTACGACACGCGTTTTTAAGCATCTCTCTAACTGCCGCTCTAATCATACGCTTAGCCGTCCCCATAGAGGCTTTTATTGTGCATCCTGCAGCTTTCTTATGTCCACCGCCACCGAATTTACCGGCCAAATAAGTGGCGTCCCACTGACCGCGCGTACGAATAGAACATCTCGTTTCTTTTGTTCTATCTGGGATTTGATAGAAGAACAATGCTATCTCATTGCGTGATACGGAACGAGGAATTTCAATTACATCCTCAACATCAGCCTTATTGCCGCGGACAGACCTAAAATCATCTCTCGTTAATGAGACTTCTGCCACCTTACGATTTTTCCAAACCTTAAGCGAACGCCATGCAATGCGCTTTAACTCGATTGTTTTAGGAGGAAATGTTCCGTAAATAATATCGTTAATATACGATGTGCGAACGGCGTATTTAAGCAAATCAGAAGCTGCTCGCAAAGTGCCAGAGCTCGTGCAATCGTAAGCAAATCTCCCTGAGTCTGTTATCATACCTACCCATAAAGCTTCTGCAATTGCCCTATCTAAACTCCAATCCATCCACTTAGCTAATCGCCAAACAATCTCTGAAGCACTTGAAGCATTAGCATCTACTAGCGAAACATCAGCAAACTCTTCGTGAGTTATATGATGATCAATGCAAAGTTTAGGCAACTTCTCGGCTACCGCTCGAATTTCAGAGGGCATTCTTTCAAATGTGCCGCAATCAACAGAAATAAACAAATCAAACTTCATCCTCTTCAATTTTTTAAGAGGAATAATATCTGATGCACCTTCTAGAAATGCCGGCTTTCCTAACGAATTAATATCTGCCGCTGCAAACGCTTGACGCCCAGAATTAACTAAAAGACGAACAAGCGCGACCATAGAACCAATAGAATCTCCGTCTGGACTAATGTGTCCAGAAACCAGCACGCGCTTAGCATTCTTAATCAGCAAACTAGCTGCTTTAAAATCCAACCGTTTCTCCATACTCAAGAATTATTCGTACCTAAGGCAGTCTATCGGGTTGAGTTTTGAGGCGCGATATGCTGGATAAAAGCCGAAAAACATACCGACAAATGAGGAGAACACAAAAGACCATATCGCCGATGAAGCTTCTATTACTATCGGCCAATGCTGTATCTCACCAATTGCATGTGCAGTGCCTATCCCGACAGCCACACCTACTGCGCCACCTACTGTTGAAAGCATTACTGCCTCAAGAATAAACTGCCAAAGTATCGCCGCCGGTGTCGCACCGATAGCCATTCTTAAACCTATTTCCTTAATGCGTTCGGTCACCGAAACGAGCATAATATTCATAATGCCTATCCCGCCTACAAGAAGCGAAATAGCCGCAACTGCCGTCAAGAGCACTGTCATTAACCCCGAAACAGAACCAATGGTATTCATGATTTCAGTTGTATCTCTCGTTTCAAAGTCATTGTCTTGATAATCGGCTAACTGGTGGCGCTGACGTAATAGCGCAGTAATTTCGCGCTTTGATTCTTCTAAATCATCCATTGAAACAAGCGACACATTCATCATATTTATCGCTTTGAATTTTGAACGCTGAAGAATTCGTGATGTTGTAGTGTATGGCGCCATTACAATATCGTCTTGATCTTGCCCCCAACCAGTAGCACCCTTTGAAGATAAAACACCAATTACTCTAAACGGCATCGAACCAATTCGCAAAATCGTGCCTACCGGATTTTCTCCATCTTCGTAAAGGTTCGCTAGAACTGTAGTTCCGATAACGCAAACTCGACTACAAGCGCGCTCTTCATGCTCCTCAAAGAAACGGCCGTTTGAAACCTCCCAGTTACGAATCTCAGGATAATCAAAACTTACTCCACTTACGCGCCCATTCCAGTTGCGATTATTACGGATAAACTGACATGAAACATTAACTGTTGGCGAGACAGAGCTTACAAGATGAGAAAGCTCACGCTTTATAGCCTTTGCATCATCTGCTGTCATCGTCTGCCCAGAGCCCATCCCTGTGCGAACCTCGCCTCTCCTATGACGCTCTGGCCAAATCATAACGAGATTATCACCCATCGAGGATATCTCTTTAACCATCATCACGGAGGCACCCTTGCCGATTGCCAAAACAGCAATAACCGCGGCGATACCAACAATTATGCCAATACAAGTCAAGAAGCTGCGCATTTTGTTGCGCAATATTGCGAATAACGCAACTTTAAGTATCATCGCGAAATTCACTTCCTACAGTCCTTTATAAGTTTACCGTCTTTCATTACTAGCTGACGCTTAGCAAACGCGGCAATATCATCTTCATGCGTAACCATCACAATCGTAATGCCTTCGTTTGAAAGTTCAGTAAAAAGATTCATAATCTCTATCGAACTTTTTGTATCAAGATTACCTGTAGGCTCATCTGCAAAAAGCACAGGCGGCTCATTCATAAGCGCTCTTGCTATCGCAACTCTCTGCTGCTGACCACCAGAAAGCTCTGCTGGCGTATGTTTGCCGCGCGCACCAAGGCCTACTCTACGGAGCAGCTCCACCGCACGACGGCGACGCTTAGCGCGCGAAAGACGACCAAGATATAAATCTGGTAACTCTACTTGCTCAACAGCAGAAATACGCGGCAAAAGATTGAAATTTTGAAATACGAAACCTAGTTTTTGATTTCGAATATCAGCTAATTCTTTTCTATTGCGACGAGCTACCTCTATACCATCGAGAAGATATGAACCAGAAGTAGGAGTATCAAGACAGCCCAAAATATTAAGAAGTGTCGATTTACCTGAACCTGAAGGCCCCATAATGGCAACAAACTCACCATAGTCAATGGAAACAGAGACACCATCAAGCGCATGCACTGGCTCATCGCCCTGTGCATATACCTTGTACATGTCCTTTATCTCAATAAGCGAGCTCATTTTCAAAAATTACTTTGCTTTAGGTTCTGGAGCCGTACCCTTTGTGCCGCGCTTTGGACGCTTTGGCATGAATGGGTTTGTAGTCTGATCTTGGGCTACCTTGACACTAGCTTTAGTTTCATATCCAATAACAGCCTTGCGACCTATAAAATCAGCACCATTTAAAAGCTCAGTGAAAGTTCCATCAGAAACACCAGTTTCAATTACCTGTGGCGTAAGCTTGCCGTCTTGACCCTCAAACCACATCTTAATACCGCGAGGAACCTCTACAAGAGCTCTATCTTCTTCTTTGGGGCGGAATCTAAAGGCAGCAGCTGAAACTACTGGCACATCTTCTGCTCGCGCTGTCTCAATCGAAAGAGTTGCCGTCATTCCAGGGAAAAGCAACTCACCAGGATTTTCTGCTTCAATAATAATAGGATAAGTTACAACATTTGATGTCGTTGTTGCGGCAAGACGAATTTGCTTAACCTTACCGACGAATTTCTTACGATAAGCATCAGCAGTAAATGTAACAGTTTGCCCCACCTTAATATTGCCGACATCCGCCTCTGGCACAGTAGCCTGCACCCAAATAGTACGCAAATCCTCTGCTATCGTAAGAACTGGGACAGCATTCATCGAAGAAACGACTGTTTCGCCTTCTTCAACCTTACGATCAAGCACGACACCATTAACAGGCGAGCGAATCGTACAATAATCGAGATTTGCCTTGGCTTGATCTGAAGATGCGGTGCATTGATCCACGCTAGCAGCTGCCGTATCTCTATTTGCTAAAGCCTCATCTAAATCAGCCTCTGAACAAAGCCCTTTTTCTCTCAAAAGTTTTTTACGAGCAAAAGTCTTCTCTGCTAAAACCAGACGAGCCTTCGCGCTTTTGAGCTGAGCCATCGCATTCTTATAATTAGCCTCATACACTTGAGGGTCAATAAGGGCAACAACTTGACCGTTTGTCACAACTGAATTATAATCAACAAAAAGTTTTATTATTTTGCCATTAACCTGCGCACCTACTGGCACTCCATTTGGAGAGTTGCGCGGAGTAATGGTACCCGTCGCCTCAACTGTGCGAATCACATCGGAATATTCAACTGGTGCATAGCGATAACGTTTAACTTCTTGCTTAGCAGGAAATATCTCTTTCTCGCAACCGGCTAGAACTAGCGCTATAACAGAAAAGATTGCGCATTTGGTAAAACTCATAAATCATTCTCCTTAATCTTTTTTTCATCGTAGCGCGGATACCTGCCAGCAAGAGCAAAAAGCGCAGCCTCTGCTCGTTGACCTTCGTAGAAAGCTGTTACTCGCGAACCTAAAGCTTCTATATAATCAGAAACTGCTGAAGTAAAATCAACTCTGCTCGCCTCGCCAACATTAAACATCGCCCCTACATATCTCATATTTTCAGAGGCTCTTTGGAGCGACTCATTGGCAGAACTACGCGCTTCAAGCGCATTATCGCGACGAGAAAGCGCTAACTCAAGAGAGACTGACAGCTTTAATTCAGTATCTTCAACATCAGCAGCTATCGTCTGCATAGCTACTACCGAACGCTTTAAGGCGTTCTTCATGCGAAAGCCATTAAATAAATTCCACGCGCCATTAACACCCCATTTCCAAAACCAGAGAGGATCTGCCCAATTAAGCGAGGCTGATGCAGAAATTTTTGGTAACATTTCAGCTTTAGCTGCATCAACGTCAGATAGCGCAGCTCTAAGGCGGGCTCTTTTTACCGAAATTGCTGGCGCATTAGTACGTGCAAACGAAAAGATTTCATCGAGTGTTTCGGTAGAATCTGGTAGACACCTCGTCATCTCGGAAAGAAAATCTTTTTGAGTATTAAAAATCTCATCAAATGAATACTTTGACGACTCTAATCCTAGCGCACTTAACATACTTGCCGAAGTGACACGGACATTATTCGAGGCGTTTATCAACGCTTCCTTTGCAACTGCCAAATCTAACCTAGCACGCAAAATATCAAGGTTTTTAATTTCACCAGCCTCTAAGCGCTTTTCAGCATGCTCTAGATGCACTGCAAATTCGTGGGCATTAGTAAGGGCTACTTGCATAAGCGCGCGCTTCTCTAGCATATTAAAGTATGAAGTTGCGACATCTTCAAACGCAGAATATTTAACTTCAAGTAGAGAATTTTCTGCCGCGATAACACGCTCTATTTGCGCAGCTACGGCCGCATTATTACGCCCAAAATCCCACAGCAATAAACTAATCGAGATATCCGACGAAGCATTACCATGAGTTTCGCCTTCAAGATTATCAATTCCGTGAACGCCCTTCGAACTTTCAGAGTGACCTAAGCCAAAATCAACTGAAAATGAAGTAAAGATATTATTTGTATTTTGAAATATTGGCGCATCAGCAGCAAGTTGCTTAAGAGCTAGCCTAGCATCTTTAACGGCTAACTCAGCTGCCTTTATTTCAGGGCGCGCTTTCATCGCAAAATCTACCATTTGCTCTAAGCTAGCGCCTTTAATAGTCTCTAAAGGCGGAAGAGAGCGATTTATCTCCTGACCTAAAGCGATGTCTTTAACTTCGTCCTTAGCTTTATTGGCTTCTTTCATACACGAACAGCCAAATAGCAACGCTGCCACAGTGTATGCGGCAATAAACTTTATTTTATTCTCTTTTAAAATCATTATGCAAATTATATCAAATCCCGCACCTAAGCGCAATTACCTGTTACTCTACACCTTTCTTTTGTATAGCTTAGCAGGTGCATGGCCGCGACCGCACAAATCCTCCCATTCATCTTTACAAACTTCTAGAATTGGATTTTTTGTCATTGTAAGTTGGCGACGAAAACTCGGGATATTTGCAAACGATATTGAATTTTGCGTCAAATACTGGTAAACATCAATGTAGTTTGAAAGCGTAAACTTTTCTGGGAGAAAATAAAATACCAATTTTTTAGTATCTAAGGCAAGTATTCTTAAAAAAGTTTGCGCTATAATTTCACCATGGTCAAAAGCCAGTGGGTTTTTGTCTATTTTTTCTACTGTTGCACCACCGATATCTTGATCTTTATAGCTGCCAGTTAACTTAAACTCTAGCCTGTCTCCATCATAGAAAGACAAAGAAAACTGCCCGTTAGCTATTATTGGAGACTTTAGTGTCAGCCACTTTGCATAATCAGCATCAGAGCCTGCCTTAACTGAAAATAATTCATCGCACCTATGAATAGAAACAAAAACATTTGAAATAATCCAAGCTCGCATATCGCGCGTTGGCTTAGAATATACGCCTACAGGAATAAGGCGATTGGCAACAAGCTGCGCTTCCTCGTGCAATTCACGCGCAGCTCCCTCTTCGACACTTTCATTAGGTTGAATAAAGCCACCAGGAATTGCCCACGCACCCTTATGAGGCCATTGAGCACGCTTTATAAAAAGAAACTGAAGCGCGAACTCTGGATTCTCGCGCCATTGAGCATCATTAAGTTCACTATAAGATGGTCTGACCGCAACGACATCTGCCGTTACGCTTGGCTTTTTATATTTATCTAGCGACTGTCTATATAACGCAATTCGATCTTTATCACTGAGTTTTTCTTCTCTCATTTTACTCCTAAATTCAACTAAATGGACCCTTGAAAATAAAATAAACAGCTCCAAATATACACAAGGCCGCTGCAACATAGTTCCATGAAATTGTCTCCTTCATTACTACAATTGAGAAAGGAACAAAAGTTAATAGCGCTATCGCCTCTTGTAAAATTTTTAACTGCTCAAGCGACATCGTTTTAGCCCCTAGCCGATTAGCTGGCACCATAAGACAATATTCTCCTAATGCTATCACCCAAGAAACAAGTATTACTAACCACATAGGAGCATTAGAAAGGCTTTTTAAATGCCCATACCAGGCATATAGCATAACTAAATTTGATATTACCAATAAACCTATTGTAGTCCAATTTATATTTGACATACTAAGCCTACCTTTACTAAACCGATATTAAACCAAAACTGTAATAAGCGCCAGCACAATACCAGCTATGCCCTCGCCTGCTATCATACCAGCCGAAAAAAGTGTGCCTCGCGGCGCTTGAGTTGGCAAATACTTTTCAAACAACACTCTGAGCATACCACCGATAAAAATCGTCATGTTAAGTTTAATTGGCAAATAAATACCTAAGGCGCATGGCATTACAGGCAAGCGCAAAAGAGCAATAACTCCTGCAATGCCACACCCCATAAGCAACAGGCCCCAAGGCAAAGTTCCCTGCATTATGCCTTCTGTAACCGACTTCATAAGCATAGCCTGAGGAGCCGAAATTTCATCGCTACCAAACCCCCATGCCTTATGAAGCAGCAATAACACAACTGCAACCATAAATGCCGCGCTACCTGCTCCTATGAGTTCTCCTATTTGCTGCTTCCATGGCGTAGCACCTAACATCCAACCTGTTTTAAGATCTTGCGCCGTATCTCCAGCTAGTGAGGCAATAATACAAACCAAACTACCAACAGCAATTGCCGCTACCATACCCGCAGCTCCTGCTACGCCACATGTTTTTAAAACTAAAGCCGATATAACAAGCGTTACGATTGTCATCCCAGAAATAGGGTTGTTAGAACTACCAACAAGCCCAACCATACGAGAAGAGACGATGGCAAAAAAGAAGCCGAAAAGCGCGATTAGCAAAGCCCCAAGTATCCCAACAGGCACTTGTGGAACAAGCGCAATTATAAGTATCGTCGCAATAACCCCAGGAATAACTTTTTTAAGCGATATATCTGCCTTATCATCTTTTTCTGAGGATACTTTCAAACTGAACGCTTCACGAAACGCGCTTACAACAGTTGGGATAGTCTTGAAAAGAGATATTATACCGCCTGTTGCAATTGCACCAGCACCAACATAACGGATATAATTCTTCCATACTGCTGTTGCTCCACCGTGATCGTAGCAAGCTGCGGCTTGCTCAGAAAAAAGACAAAAAAGCGGGATAAGCACCATCCAACCAAGAATAGAACCGACAAAAACCAGAGTAGATACTTTTGGCCCAACTATATAACCAACGCCGATTAGAGCGGAAGAAAGCTCCACTCCCATTTCGCCGCGAAGTTTAGTAAACTTAAATGTTTTAACCGCCGGCAGCCACTTAAAAACATCCGTTATAAGTTTAACTAAAACTGCTACTGCTACACCTATAAAAACATCTCGTGATTGTTTAGCGCCATTTTCTCCTGCACGAAGAACTTCTGCGCAGGCGCGACCTTCTGGATAAGCTAGAGTCTTATCTTCATCAACAATAAAAGGTCTACGCACCGGCACCATTAAAAGGACACCCAATACTGAACCACAAAGTGCGATAATTGTAAGTTGAACAAACCCTGGAGGCGCACAAAGCCCTTCTTCTGCCCAGAGATAAAGTGCTGGCATCGTAAAGACAGAGCCCGAAACAATAGACGTGCCAGCAGAACCAATAGTTTGAACCATATTATTTTCAAGGATTGAATCGCGGCGCATTACAAAACGAAGCACGCCCATTGAAACGACAGCCGCGGGGATTGACGCTGAAATTGTTAATCCGACTCTTAAGCCTAAGTATGCATTAGCAGCACCAAAAATGAGCGATATAATAATACCAAGTATTATAGATGTGATTGTAAATTCTCTTTTATCTGCATTGATATTAGTACTCATTTTCTTTTTTCCGTCTTAATTAATATCTTAAGTATTATATCAAAATTTTGCCACAAAAAGGTTTGTCCTTTTTGTGACAACAAATTAGCCCAATTTGCCAAAAATATGACCCTATCATACAAGACACTATCAACAAAGACAACCTATTTCCATTTTGACACCCATTTGCGAAATACAAGACACTGTCGGTAAAATATAAGAATCAAATCAATGTCTAAAATGACCACAGACAAATAACAATAACAATAAGAA
>JAGBZX010000021.1 GCA_017628025.1 Kiritimatiellia bacterium
GAGTTCATAAACAATGGAAAGCTTGCAGAAATGCTTATAGGCCTCGAACTCCTCAAATCAGGAGACCCTTTTAGAGAAAATTCACTTTTCTACTGGCATCGAGAGGCGGCCAACTCAACCGCAGAAGTCGATTACTTGATGCAACTCAACGAAACAGTTTTGCCAATTGAAGTCAAGTCAGGCACTCGAGGAGCAATGAAGAGCCTTCACATGCTGATGGCAGAAAAGAGTCTTTCTCTCGGAATCCGTACATCACAAGAAAACCTTGGTATCCTTGGAAATATCCGAATCATTCCTCATTATATGATTAGCGATTGGAAACGGCTTCTTACTGATACTCATTGAAACATTTTAGTTCATAAGCTGACAACAAATTTGATAAGGTTCATTTTCGCTATTTCCACTAGTAGTTGTAAATCTCGTTAGTGTATCAGAAGAACCCACCATTTGCAAATTAGGCTCATCTACAAGTACATAACAAAAACCGCATTCGGGGCGAAGAAAGGGAAAGCAACCGGAATAGGGAGACAACTCCCCTTGCTACACCGCTCATGTAAAACACAACGGAACGGTCTCATCTGAAGACTTCATAAAACTCCTAGCTGCGGTACAAACAGGTCAGTTTTTTCATTTTACCACTAAAAGTTCATCCCATGATGTCGTTGCTCTTTTTGATAGTAGCGAACGCTTCATTTTCCATTCGCGCTTCATTCCCTCTCTTGCAGAGAAAACTTTGCCTCTACCATAGAACATGTTTAAAGAATCTATTGCTTTATATAACTTCTTTGCTCGCCCTGAATCTTCTTTTGGCGCATCAAATAAATCCATCTGACGCAATGCTCCCTCTTTTGATAAACCAAAAAACACAACCCCTGATTTTCTGTATTTAACTCCTTCAATATACAACGCTCCAACTACCTTTGAAATACTTTTTAGCATTTCATTTGTTGCATTCGTAGGATCATTAAAAACAACTGTCCTTTCTACCCAACGAGAATCAGTAGCTGCTCCAAATTGCGCATAAATATTACAACCCTCAGCAACCATCTTATGGCGACGCATTTTTTCTGCAGCCTGCGACGCAAAATTTGCGATACTTTCAGAAAGCCCTTCAAGCGTTGTGACATAAGTGCCGAATGAGCGCGAACAACTTACTGAGTCTGGATCTGCATCATAGTCTTTGTCAACTACTGCCTCTATCCCCCTAAGCTCCATTGCTGTTCTTAAAGTAACAACACTACCAATAGAACGAATGTATGAATCTTTAAGATTTCTAAACTCAAGGGCCGTCTTAACTCCATGCATCCTTAATCTTTCGCCCATCCGCCTACCAATCCCCCAAACCTCTTCAACTGGCAATGTAGAAAGAATGCTAGTAGCATCTACTGGCATCACAAAAACACCGCTTGGCAATTTCTTGCCGATATGATTTGCAATCTTAGCCAATGTCTTAGTCTGCGCAAAGCCTATACCGCACGGTATCCCAGTCCATTTTAAAATCTTTGCTCTTAACCGCTTTGCATATTCTTCAAGCTCTACTTCGCTATTACATTTAGGCGGCACTATAAAAGCTTCGTCAATCGAGTATTGTTCTACATCATGAGCTTCATCACGCAGAATAGATATTATCCGCCTTGAGATATCGCCGTAGAGTTCATAATTGCTACTTCTAAAAATTAACTCACCACTAGCCTCTCGATCCTTTAACTGGAAATAAGGCGTTCCCATCGCAATGCCAAGCGCCTTAAATTCATTGGATCTTGAAACACAACACCCGTCATTATTAGAAAGAACTGCTACTGCCTTTCCTTCTAGACTAGGATCTACTACTCGCTCACAAGAGACGAAAAAGTTATTGCAATCAACTAGACCGTACATAAAATCTTCTAAAACAACGAACGGGGCGAGGAAAACATGTGAATGCACGCAGTCACCTTCCCAAAGCAATTAAGCTCCTGTCCTGATTTTAGAATTATATCTGCATATTTTGGATTTGCCGCCTCAAGCTTTATAACTGAAGGAGCCTTTTTTGTTATGCGCAATGTTTTAACGGTAAACTCGCCGTCAACCGATGCGATTATTATATCGCCATCTCTCGGATCGAGCGATCGGTCAACGACAAGAATATCTCCGTTGTTAATCCCCTTGCCTATCATTGAATCACCCTGCACTCTTACAAAATACGTAGCCGCAGGTCTCTTGACTAAGAGATTATTCAAATCTAATGGAGGCTCCAAATATTGCTCGGCAGGACTTGGAAAGCCCGCTACGACAGAGCCGTGAATTTGCGACTTGGCCATAACTATGACAAAACTTGAGTGCTACCTTTTGGCTATAAACCCGAAACTGCGATTCTTCCGCGTCATCGGTTTTTACGGCACACTTTGCCCGCTCATCTCATGCGGACCTGTACGCGCGCCTACTTGACTTCATATGAATCCTTGAGAGTCACAGTTCTATTAAAAACTGGCTTTTCTGGCGTATAATCATATTCGTCAGCCACGAAATATCCTGTGCGCTCAAACTGGAAACGCTCGCCGCGAGAAGCCTTAGCTAACGTGGGCTCTACGAAACCCTTAACTATTTTAAGTGACGCAGGATTTAGGTAGTTCAAGAAGTTTTCGCTACCATCTTTAAGAGGATCCTTCTCTGTGAAAAGACGCTCATAAAGCCGGAATTCTGCTTCTATGGCCGTCTGACAATCTGCCCAATGGATTGTGCCTTTTATCTTACGCCCATCAGCGGCATTGCCACCCCAGCTATTTTCATCCCATGTGCCGTGAATTTCTACAATTTCGCCATTCTCGTTTTTAATGACCTCGTTGCATTTGAAAATACACGCGCCTCTAAGACGAACCTCGCGACCGGGAGCCATCCTGAAAAACTTTTTCTCAGGCTCTTCCATAAAGTCTGCTCTCTCAATCCAAATCTCTTTACCAAATGGTATTTTACGCACGCCAGCAGTTTCATCAACTGGATTATTAGGCAGCTCAACATCTCTAGTTCCACCTTCCCAGTTGTCAATTACAACCTTTATTGGATCAAGGACCGCCATGCGACGAAGCGCCGTGCGATTTAACTCCTCACGGACACACCACTCAAGAAGCGCTGGATCAGATTCTGACTCAACCTTTGAAACGCCTATACGTTCGCAAAACTCGCGTATTGCCCCTGGGGTATAACCGCGCCTGCGCATACCGCAAACAGTTGGCATTCTTGGGTCATCCCAGCCATTAACAACCTTCTCCTCTACCATTCTTAAGAGAAGTCGCTTGGACATAACTGTGTATGTAAGATTGAGTCTAGCAAATTCACGCTGCTCAGTGCGAATTTTTACACCGTTTCTTACAGGCAAAAGACCTTGCTCGTCCATACGGTCTACTACCCAATCATAAAGTGGGCGATGTACTTCAAACTCAAGTGTGCACATCGAGTGTGTTACACCTTCAAGCGCATCTTCTATCGGATGAGCAAAATCATACATCGGATAAATGCACCACTTATCACCAAGATGATAATGTGAAACATGGCGAATACGATAAAGGACAGGATCTCTAAAGTGAATATTAGGCGAGGCCATATCAATCTTCGCCCTTAAGCACCACTGGCCGTCAGCATACTTACCATCACGCATTTCGCGGAAAATCTTCAAGTTGCGTTCAGCATCAGTATCGCGAGATGGGCTAGGACGACCAGGCTTATCTGGTACGCCGCGATACTCCTTCCACTCCTCTTGCCCGAGATTGCAGCAATATGCTTGACCGCGGCGAATAAGCTCCTCAGCAATCTCGTACATCTTGTCGAACATGTTGGAGGCGTTGTAAAAACCGCGCTCACCACTATCGCCCTCGCCCGACCAATTAAAGCCTAGCCAATTGATATCGCGCTTTATATTCTCAGCATATTCATCCGACTCCTTTGCTGGATTAGTGTCATCAAGTCTTAAATGACACTCGCCATCGAAAAGCGCCGCCATACCAAAGTCTACGCACACTGCTTTTGCGTGACCAATATGTATATACCCATTAGGTTCAGGTGGAAAGCGCGTAACTACCTTGCCGCCTGTTTTACCAGCGGCAACATCTGCCTCAATCCACTGCCTTAAAAAATGCCTGCTTGTATCTGTCTCTTTCATATTCATAAAGTATATCAAAAAATCAGAGCGTCGCTTGAAGCCACATAAGTTCTGCAATGCAGTTTTTGGCTTCTTGCGAAACTCGTTCGTTTGAGTTTGTTTTTAAGTAAGAATAGTGATCAATCAATAGCCCAACCCTATCTGCTGTTAAAGGCTTTTTGCCCTGTCGAGTTTTAGGATCATAGTCTAACGCTTGGCGACAAATATTTTCTAATTGTGCTAACTTAACAATATCTTGATTACTCTCAAGAGCAGTTAACTCTTCTGAAAACACCATTGCCTCTCTAGGAAATTCTTTTTTAAATTCACGGAGTGTATTTAAAGCTCGTCCTGGCAAAACTGAAAGCTCCCACTCGGCATAATGAGCATAGAACGCAGGCTTGGCATGAACTCGAGAGCTTATAACCGCCGAACCAACAACTGCTCTAGACCGCTTGATATCTGTACCATAGTAAAGCGTGCGCCCAGTCATGCCAATTATATAAATAAACTCACCCTTCCAACCAGCGCCAGGTTCATTCTTTAATAGTTTTGCCTCGTGATAAACAGGAAACGTCACGCCTAATTCTTTTATACGATTTTTAACTGTCTCTAAATCTCCTCCACGATGAGAGCCAACAAGCACAAAGGGCTTAGTTTTAAACGCTCTCCAAACACCTTCAAGCTCTTTTAAAACATTAATTGATTCTGCAGTTGAAAAATCACGACACGCAACTAGTACGATTTTACCTCTAAGAAAGCCCGAGGAAATCATTCTACCACCAAGACGATTGGCTTGAACTAGATTACCCCATTCAAGAGGCTGGTGCTTTTTTATGGCGCTAGTATCATCGGCAAAAAGTGAAATTGCCGCGAAAACTACCATTAGCATAATTGCAATTTTTTTCATCTCAAACCTCTTCCTTTTTCACCGCCTTACGCGCAGCAAATAAAGACTGCCTAATTATTTCATGCAAAAAAACTTTCGTATTACCACTAGCATATGGCAAACCCTCGCCAGCCCAATATATAGCACTTAAAAGTGGGTTGCCCCAATCTGAAAGGCCCGTAGCCTTTTCAATCTTTTTCATCTTCTCTTCGTTCATCTTCAATTCGCCCCAGGCATTGCGGGCTTTTACCGACTCTACTCGCTCTCTCCAAATTCGCCTATAAATAGAAGCTGCGCTATCAATGTCGGCACCTATTTTTACTTGAAATAACCAAGCAAGCTCTCTATACAACTCTGCTTCTCGCGGATTAAGCCGAAGTCCATCATCGCGTAAAAGATTAATTGCCGCGTCTACCCAGCGCCAACGATCCTCTAGCGTTGGCATCATCACAGAGATATTATATGCTAAGTTCCAAGCAGCAAAGCTCCAAACTTCTGGCGTGTGAGGCTCAAGGAACGTTAGAGTTGAGGCTAGCTGAGCTAATTCTACGTATCTGCCTTCTTCTTGAAGCCTATCAGCTCTAAACCAAACTATTTCAGCTGCAATAGATCTAAAGCCACCAATCGCCGCTAACGCGCTACCCGAGAGGTCTGGCCTTTCAATTGGGCGACAAGCGCGCAACTGAAGCAAGGCTGCTAGGCCGCCTAAAAACAATAATAATGATATTATTAATAGTTTTTTCAAGGCCCTGGAGAACTTTGTATGAACGATGCGCGTATCTTGCAAAATACAAAACACGAAATTGGTACTGTCAAAATGTACAACACGCCGACAACACCAAGCGTAAGCCAGAAATTAACAAATAAGCATGCGATTAAAAGCAGCAAGAACGCCATAACTAGCGGCATAAATTTACTACTAATGCGTAAGGCCTTAAGCGAAATCGTAGGCAAACGCGAAGCCATTAAAGAGCCAGTAAACAGGAGCATAAAAGCACCAGTCCATGGATTTTGAAGCACTAGCGCCAACTCAGGTAATGACGCTCTAGCTTCAAGTGCAATCGAAAGCATTGCTGGTGTAAGCACCATCCAGCACCCGCCAGGGGCTGGAACGCCTGTAAAAAAGTGCTTCCAATATGGTATTGTAGGCTGCTCAAGCATGGTATTAAAGCGCGCCAAACGGAAGCAATCGCACATCGCATAATAAAGTGCGCACCCAAGAACAATTCTGACAATCGTGGGCGAAACAACCGTTCCATCTGCAAGAGTATGCGTAGGACCACCTGTCATCCAAAAATACATGAACATCGCCGGCGCAACACCAAAGTTCACGAAATCTGCCAACGAATCAAGTTCAGCACCAAGTTTTGATGACGCATTAAGTAGACGCGCGACTCTACCATCAATACCGTCGCAGATGGCCGCAGTGAAAAGCGCCCAAAGAGCACCTACAAAGTGACCTTCTGCCGACAAAGTTATCGACATCATACCAGCACAAGCTGCAAATGATGTCACAAGATTAGGCACAATTGCCTTTAAAGGTATGCGGTCTGCCCGCTCCTGACGAGGCTTCTTTTTATTACCGCGAAATCTGAACCTAGACATACCGCTCCTTTAATATTTTTAATATTAGGCCATGTGGCCAAGTACTGTTTCGCCAGCCACCATTATCTGACCGACGCGTACTTCTGGTTTAACGCCTGCTGGAAGATAGACATCAAGCCTACTACCAAAACGAATAAGACCAAATCGCTCAATTCGTTCTAGTTTATCGCCTGGCTCTACTTGTGGAACAATGCGCCTAGCAACTAAGCCTGCAATTTGAGTTACTGCATACTTTGAACCATCTTCTGCTTTAATTAAATAATTGCAACGCTCATTATCCTTTGACGCCTTGTCTAACGAGGCATTAAAGAATTTACCTGCAATATATTCCTTTTGAAGAATCTCGCCGGCAGTTGGCATGCGGTTTACATGAACATTAAAGACGCTCATAAAAACACTAACACGCCAAAAAGTTTTGCCCTTGAATTCTTCAATTTCTGCAAATGAGTCAGGCATTTGGCATTCTTGTATAAGACAAATACGGCCATCTGCAGGAGAGAGAATCGCATTCTTAGTTTCTGGCGGATAACGTTCCGGATCTCTAAAAAAGAGAAATACTCCGTATGCCAACAAGAAAAATGGAATTACTCCAAGAAGCCAATATGAACAGACACAAGGTGAGAAAAACGCCTTGTATCCCGCCCAAACAGCATACACAAACGCTAATTGGAGAGCAATAAAGCCGAACTTCAGGCCCTCACGGTTTATGTGAGGGAACAAGTATGATTTCGTCGAAAATTCAGGTTTTTTCTCGTTCATAAGCTGATTCTTATTTCACCTGGTTTTGTGGGCGCTTTTGGAGCGTTTTTGCGAGGCGGACCAATAAGCGCGCCAAGAACTCTACCTAATGTCTTAGGGGCTTGTTCGACAAAACATTCGCCTTCAAGATTTTCAAGAACGCGATTAATTACATCTTCACCAAGCTCACGGTGTGCGTTTTCACGACCACGATATTGAAGAGTGAGTTTAACCTTACAGCCGCTCTGTAAAAAGCCGCGTATCTGATTGAGTTTGTAATTAAAGTCGTTCGTGTCGGTGCCAGGATGGAACTTAATCTCCTTAACCTTCTGCACCTTCTGTTGCTTACGCGCCTGCTTCGCTTTAATGGATTCTTCGTATTTGTATTTACCGTAATCCATTATTTTGCACACAGGAGGAACTGCATTAGGCGTAATCTCGACTAAGTCAAGCCCGCGAGATTCTGCTAGTCGTTGAGCATCTCTCGTTGCCATTACTCCTATCATCTGACCCTGTGCGTCAAGAACGCGTACCTGAGGAGCGCGAATCTTGAAATTTGTGCGTGTGAACTGTGCGATAACCCACCTCTTTTTTTAGTTGTTTTTGTTTTGTTTGTTTTGCTCACCATTTGACGAGCTTTGAGATCTTTTCGTAAAAAGCACATCTAACATACCAGTCAAAAGACGACCAGAACGAAGAAGCGACTGTTTGGAAAGTTTATCCATTGTGTCTTCAGGCGTGTGCCAATACCCAGAGCCTGGCGCTCCGCCATATTCAAAATCTATAAGGCATATTGATTTAATGCCTGCTTCAAGAAAAGCGACATGATCATCTTTAACTAAATCATCAATCGTACTTACGAGCTTTTCATCTCCAGCTTTTTTCGCGGCATAGCAAGCGATTTTGGCTAAGGCCCTAGAACTATTTTTAGGTATCGTAATCTTAAGATCTTTATCACCAAGCATATCTACGCAAATAGCCGCTTTCACCTTTATGCCGCGGCGCTTTATCTCCTGCACTGCTCGCTTGGAACCCCAAAAGCCATCATTCTGGCCATAATAATCCATACACTCCTCGCCGTCTGTCCAGACAAGCATCAAATTACCATCGATCGAACGATCACGCATAACAGCATTCGCTAGCCCCGTCAAAAGCCCTGTAGTAGAACCTCCATCATTAGCCCCTGGGCAAGCAACACCACTTTTCGTATCAAAGTGAGAGATTATTACTACATACTCATCATTCGTTGGATCAAATTTAAGAAACGAATAGACATTGTGGAAACGCTTTTTACCGCGTGGGGTTTGCGCATCAAACACATCAAGCTCAGCGTCAGCACCTGTTGCCGAAACCATATCAAGCACTTTATATGCAGCTATTTTGCCGCGCACCGTACCAGCATCGCGAGGTGTGCATTCGTCAACAAGTGTTCGCGCCGTTTCCCAGGCGACATCCGCATCTTCAGCAGTAAAAATGAGTGACGCGGCCAAAAGAATGGAAATCATTTCACTCGACCTCGACCCCGATCATCTTTAGGATGCGGTCAAGCTCATCATTGTCGAAAAAGTCAATTTCAACAAGACCCTTCGTTCGCTTGCCGTTAGGTAGCGTCATACCGCTAGTGATGCGTACTGCACACCCAAGGTGACGACGCATCGCATCTGAAAGATTTTTAACATAAGAATCTGGTAAATCACTTGTGCCGCGAGGACGAGGCTTGTCGGGTTTGAGCCGACGGGCAAGCTTCTTTTCTAGCGCACGCACTGAAAGCTGATCATTAACGCACTCGCGGGCCAAAAGAATGCGGTCCTTCTCGTCGTCTACCGAAAGAATAACCTTAGCGTGGCCAGTTGAAAGTAAACGCTTAGAAATAAGCTCTCTGACCTCTTCAGGTAATTCTAATAATCTTGTAGCATTTGCAACTGTCGCACGGCCTTTACCAACTCTCTCTGCGACATCTTGCTGACTAAGGCCAAACTTATCCTGAAGCAAACGATAACTTTCAGCCTCTTCTATCGGGTTTAAATCTTCACGATTGATATTCTCTGTCGCTGTCATTGTAGCGGCAGTTATATCATCTACATCTCTAACAACAACTTGAATTCTAGTCCAACCTAAAAGCTGCGCCGCTCTAATACGACGCTCGCCGGCAATAAGCTCCCATCTGCCAGAAGAATTCTTACGCACAGCAGGCGGCTGAACCAAACCGCTCATCTTAAGCGACTCAGCAAGCTCGTTAATCTCCTCTTCGCGGAATTCACGACGCGGCTGATAAGGAGAGCGCTCAATCTCTGCTATTGGCAACTCAAATTGCTGCGTTTGATCTACCTTTTCAACTGGTACTTCAACTTCAGTAACTTTTGTAGGCGGAACGACCGAAGGTACCTCTACAGGCCCCAAAAGACTATCCAAGCCGCGATGAAGGCCTTTAGTTTTCTTATCAGCTTTAACCAGCTTACCACCAGTATTCTTAACTGGCTGTTTTAAATAAGAGTTTTTTTTCGTCATATCGCGGATTGGAAGTGTAATGGCTTTAATAGCCTACTATCAGAAGTACCCGTTAACAAACGGAAGTACCTTGATCTGATTGGACATGATGAAATTCAAAAGACCAATCTGGAAACCGCTAACGCATTCGGTGCAATAGTTAACTAAAGCAATCTGGCAACCATGAAGCTCAGTAGCGTGGTTGTAGAGACCAGCAATGCTAAGACCAGACATAACAGGAGCAATATTGCAACCAACAGCTAAAACAACGCCGCTGCTCTTTGCCGTTGCGATATTGGCAATACCAGCAAGGCCGACGCCGCAAAAATCACGCTGATAGGAGCCGACGATATTTGCATCAAGACCGCAGAATGAAGGTCTAAGACCAAAGCCGCCAACTTCAAGACCATAAACTTTGGCCTTAGCGAGGTTAAGACCAAGAGCAACGCGCGCACCGTAGACGTCTTCGACTGCGTAGTTAAACAAGGCAGCAACCTGAAGACCCATAAGATCGTTACGTGTGACAGCAGCTAAGCCACCAACGTCAATACCGTACATTTTTGGCGCATCGGAGTAGAGCAAATTGACATCGAGACCGAAAACATCCCACTTATTCATACCGAATGGGAGCTGAACTGGAGTGGCGATACCAAGGCAGACAGGTGTCCACCCGACTACCTCTTCACGGTCAGAAGCAAAAGTAATCATATCTTCTGCTGCAACGACATTGAGGCTGCAAGTAATGGCAAGTGCCGCGAAAACTCCTTTAATTGTACGGTTCATCAATTTGTCTCCTTAGATTCTTTTGTTAAATTTATTAGATATTTTACATTATTCACGGCAATAAGTCAACGAAAAATATACAAAACTCGGGCTCAGAAGAAGAAATTTTTATGCGTCAGCCCTAAATTTTGTCAAAGCTACTACATGGTCTTTACCATTTGGCGAAAAGACTCTGTGATACACCTCTATATTTCCTTCTTTTACTATCTCCACCTCGACTTCGTCGCCAGCTAGAGTCTCTGTTCTAAAGACTATCTCTAAACAAGATGGCTGAGCAGCCTTCAATGGTTCAAGCAACCACTCTACATAATGGACATTATTAACATGTCCATTTAAGTCAATATGAGAATACTGAGCCTTGTATTGACCAGCTTTTATAACTTCGCCTTCCGCAGGGAATCGCAATCTCTGAGTAAAAGGCTCCGGCCCCAACACGCTCTCAAGCCCAAAATCTGCAGCTAAAAGAACATCTTCTGGCACAGGAAGAATCTTCCTAGTGCCCAAATCAATAAGCATCCACTCGCTAGTGGCTAAACCAATAATTACACCATTAGCGTCTTTTACCTCGAAATCACGCCACGCGACAATTTTTCTGCCTCCGCGGGGAAATGTCACAACTGTAATCTCCTCGTCCCAATTGGGGTAACGAGACATTTTAACAACAAGACGCGTCAAAACCCACGACATATTATACCCCTGGGCATCAAAGTTTGACTTTGAAAACCCTAGTTCTTCAGCGTTTATACTAGCTGCTTCTTGAAGATAATTGCATATCACGGGAAGTGACGCAGTGCCATTAGCGCCACATTCATATGACCGAACTTTAAATTTATATTCACCTTTTTTCATAAAACTCTCTCGCCTAATATACTTCTAACATTATATCAAATACTTGATGCAATTAAAAACCCCCTAAGTATTGGCTACTTTTCCTAACTTTTTAAATACTGTGCTACTTTCCAGTCAACCATATAGTGTAGTTTGCATTAAGTCATATCGTGTGATATAATACATTTAGTATCTTTTAATTTGGAGAAAATCAATGAATATAAATAGAAGATCTTTCTTAAATCTTAGCACTGGAGTTGCTGCTCTTGCTGCCACTGGCACAGGTCTTGCGAATGCCGCAGAAAAACCTGCTCCGAAAAAACGCACTTTCGTTGGAGCTTGCCCTCCTAGTTCTAAAGAGTACAACTCTCGCCGCCCAGGCCCCACTCGCGTCATGGTCATTGGCGCACACCCAGATGACGCAGATATCGTTTGTGGTGGCACTGCCGTAAAACTCGTTTCGCGTGGTTTTGATGTGCGATTCGTCTCTATTACTGATGGTCGTATGGGTCACCACAAATTATCCCCCAAAGAGACCGCTAGAGTCCGTCGCCAAGAAACTCTAGAAGCGGCTCGCCGTATGGGGCTTTCTGGTTATGATATTTACGGCTATCCAGATTGCGGACTTTACCCAACAGACAAAGCTCGCCTCCTCGTGGCAAAAAAAATCCGCGAATATCAGCCCGATTTCATATTTACCCACCGCACTTGCGACTACCATGCTGACCACCGTGCTACAGGTCAGCTTGTTATGGACGCTGGCTACTTGCTCGGCGTTCCTCACTGGTGCGACAAGGCGCCTGCTCAGCGCTTAAGACCTGTCATCCTCTACATGACAGACCGCTTCACATACCCTCGCGAGCTTCGCCCTGATGTGATGATTGATGTTGACCCATATCTTGATAAGCTTGCCGATGGTCTTGATGCTCAAGTCTCCCAATTTTATGAATGGCTTCCTTGGGATCGCGGCCGGGAAGATGAAGTAGTTGCTTTAGGCGACCGCTCTGACATTAAAGCGCGCAACGCGTTCCTTCTAAAATACACAACTGGTCGCAAAAAAAGAGATGCTGAGCGCTTTGCTGATGCTTGGCGCGAACAATATCCTAATCGCCCAGTGCCGAAACACATCGAAGCCTTTGAGGTTAGTGAATATGGGCGCGCACCAACTGAAGAAGACCTTAAGCTTCTTATCGGAGAATAATTAAAAATGCTAGCAGAGGCGCTTAAACTTTTCAAGCGTTCCATCATCACCCCCGCCGTATCAAAGCGCGGGGGCGTTTCTTTCTCTCTGCCAATACTTACTGGGGCTGCTAATGCCTTTCTCGCTTTGCTGTTAGCAGAAAAAAACAAAACGGTTCTTGCTATTACTAGCGGTATTCCTGCTGCCGAAAAGTTATACTCAGATTTAAACACACTCTCTCAAGATGGCGAAATACTTGAATTTCCCCCAGATGATTCAGATGAGGACAATATCGTATCTGGCATTCGCTTAAAGACGGCAAAACGCCTCTCGCAACCATCTTCTGTCCCACGAATTGTAGTAACACCATTCGCTGCGTTAAATTCTCCGGTACCGACTGATATTAAAACGGCGATAACGCTTAGCGCAGGCTCAAACATCAAATTCAACGACCTTTCCAAGATTCTTGTAGAAGCAGGATATTCACGCTCTCCAATAGTTGACAAGGAAGGCACATTCTCCATAAGAGGCGGCATTATTGACATATGGTCTCCAGGAGATGAGTTGCCTATTCGCACTGAATTTTTTGGAGACGAGTTAGAATCGCTTAGATATTTTAGCCCCTCTTCTCAACTTTCCGTTGAGGCAGCCAAAAACATCGAAATTCTTTGCGTTAAAAAATCTGAAGGTGAAGAAAAAACTCTAATTTCACTTTTACCTAAAAATTCAACTATCATCGCTTTCGACCACTGTACTTATGAATTGCTGATAAACGAGCAACTACAAGTTGTATATATTGGTGAGCCTTCCCCGCAAGGCGTGCCAACGGGACGACTTTCAAGCTCACCACTACCCGGATTTTCGCAATTAAACACAACTCAAGCTCGCCATCCAGAGCTTTTCGCAGCTGCTGCAAAACGCCTTGATGATCACTTAAAAGCAGCTGAGCAGCGCGGCAAAAGAATTTTTAGATTCGACTCGCTTTCAGGTGGCTTTGAAACCGAGGACATGATAGTTCTTACAAAGGCAGACCGTGTCTATACTAGACACTCATTGCCAATTAGAAGAAAATCTGTTCATCACGGCCAACGCATTACTGATCTTGAAAGTCTGGAACCTGGCGAGTATGTTGTACATATCAATCACGGCATAGGTAGATTTTTAGGCTCTGTTGAAATCATCACTTCATCTGGGCGGAATGAAGTTTTTTCAATTGAATACGCCGATGGTGCAAAGCTTCATGTCCCTACTGCCCACGCCCATCTTATTTCCCGTTACATTGGCGTCAAAGGGGAAGAAGTTCACTTACATAGGCTTGATGGCAAAAAATGGGCCAAGGACAAGGAAAACGCCGAACGCGCAGTTCAGGATCTAGCTGCTGGTCTTCTTGAAACACAAGCAAGACGCGACACCTCCCAAGGATTTTCTTTTGATATTAATTGCGAAGGGCTTGATGCTTTTGAAGCCGCCTTCCCATATCAAGAAACTGTAGATCAGCTTGCTGCTATTGCAGACGTAAAAAAAGATATGTCGTCAACAAAGCCAATGGATAGGCTTATTTGTGGAGATGCAGGCTATGGCAAAACTGAAGTTGCGATGAGAGCGGCGTACATAGCCGCTTTAAACGGCAAGCAGACCGTTGTCCTAGCGCCTACTACCGTTCTTTCAGAACAGCACTTTGAAACATTTACTTCTCGCTTTGATGGCACGCCAGTAAGAATTGAATGTGTTTCTCGCTTTCAGACTCAAAAGACTAAAGAAGGAACGTTTGCTCGACTTGCTAATGGTGCGTGCGATATCGTAATCGGCACTCACGCAGTCTTAAATAACAAAGTACGCTTCAAAGACCTTG
Organism: Kiritimatiellia bacterium; assembly: GCA_017628025.1. Classification (GTDB taxonomy): domain Bacteria; phylum Verrucomicrobiota; class Kiritimatiellia; order RFP12; family UBA1067; genus UBA1067. The sequence goes on from JAGBZX010000021.1 coordinate 14,477, forward strand.
GATTAGTAATCATTGATGAAGAGCAACGTTTTGGAGTAAGGCATAAAGAATTCTTAAAACGCCTTCGTAATACTGCTGACATTCTTACAATGTCCGCTACTCCTATTCCTAGAACTCTATATCTTTCAATGACTGGCGCTAGAGACTTATCTCTTATTCGCACAGCTCCCCGCGAAAGAGTAGCAGTAGAAACTAAAATCATTACAGATTCTGATATTTTAATCCGTCAGGCCATAAACTACGAAATTAAGCGTGGTGGGCAGGTCTTTTTCTTACATAACAGAGTCTCAACGCTCTTGGAAATAGAAAAGCGCATAAAATCTCTTTTACCTAACGTTCGCACTACTGTTGCTCATGGCCAAATGGAGGTTAGAGAGTTAGCCAAAAGAATGGCTTCGTTTGAGCGCGGCGAATCTGATGTTCTTATATCAACTACAATAGTTGAATCTGGCATAGACATCCCAAGAGCAAATACTATTCTTGTTGATAGGGCCGACACCTTTGGGATGGCCGATTTATATCAACTTCGAGGGCGGGTAGGTAGATCTTCACTTAAAGGCTTTGCGTATTTTCTTCTTCCGCCTGGTGGCTTTATTGAGTCGGATGCAAAGGAAAGATTGGACTCGCTTTCTCGCCATAGCACTCTAGGCTCTGGGTTTAATCTTGCCCTTAGAGACTTAGAAATACGAGGTGCTGGTAATCTGCTAGGCGCAAAGCAATCTGGACACATTGCCGCAGTAGGCTTCTCGCTTTACTGCAAACTCCTTAAGCGAACAATTGCGATGCTAAAAGGAGAGAAACCTGAAGACCCAGCAGAAGCAAGGCTAAATCTAGATTTCATAAACTACAGCCCCGTTGAAGACGAAACAAATTCTGCCGCGGCCATCCCTTATGATTACATCGAAGAAGACTCTCAGAGGATGCTCTTCATAAAGAGAATTGCAACAACAAGTTCAGAAAAAGAGCTTCCTCTAATACTAAAAGAACTTATTGACCGCTACGGCAAAGCGCCAGAGGCGGTCAATAGGTTAATCAAACTTTCTCGTCTTAGAATTGTTCTTTCTCGAGCTGGTGTAGACACTCTTGATGTTCTCGGTGAGCGAGCCGTATTCAACGGTAGAGCAAAACGAGGAGTGCTATGCTCTATGCGTTTAGAGTCCACCACTGCAGACAAAAAACTTGCAGAACTCGAGAAAGCCGCCCGTCAACTTTGCGTATAAAGGACGTCTGAAGTTTCGGCGTTCAGAATCGAAAACGACTCTGGATGACGATGCAACTCAGATACGAACGTTAAGCGCGTATTGTAATCTTTTTGCAAAGTTGCCAATATGTGCGCGTCTTCCGTTCTAAGTCTTTGCATGACCTGCGGTGCTATAACGATTTTTGGTATAAACGATGTCTTCTCTGCCTCAGCCTTTTTCAGTAACGAAATAAGTTTACGCTGAATTTCAATGGACACAGCAAGTGGCGACTTGACATGACCGTGCCCTGAGCAATAAGGACAGCGTGAAGTAAGCTGTGAAAGTAGCGAAGAATCTTGACGCTGACGAGACATTTCAAGCAAGCCTAATTCGCTAATCTCCAAAACATTCGTGCGAGCCCTGTCGCGCTTGAGAGCTTCTTTCAAGGCGCGATACACTTCTCGCTGATGCTTGCGACTTTTCATATCGATCAAATCTAGAACGACTAACCCGCCGATATTTCTTAAACGAAGCTGGCGAGCGACTTCTTCTACCGCCTCAAGATTAACTTCAAGTATCGCCTCTTCTTGAGAACCTGAACCTTTATAGTGACCGGTATTTACGTCAACTGCAATAAGAGCCTCTGTCTCATCAATAACGAGGTAACCGCCTGATTTAAGCGGAACTTGACGCGAGAATGCGTCATGGAGCTGGCGATCAATACCGTAGTGGTCAAAAATGCCGGTCTCGCCATCGTAGCGGCGAATCTTATTCTTAGCGCGGCGGGAGATGGACGCTGCTAATTCGCGCATCTGCTCGTAGCTGCGTTCATCATCGATAAGTATCGCGTCAACATCTTCTGTAAGCCAATCTCGAACAACTCGTTCGCAAAGGTCCGGCTCCTGAAATATACAGCATGGAGTGCGTAAACGCTTGATATTCATCTGCATTTCATTCCAAGCTGACAACAATCCCCTTAAGTCGCGAGCAAATGCTCTAGCAGAAGCACCAGCGCCAACAGTTCTAACAACTAAACCAACATTCTCTGGCAATGGCAATTTATCAAGAATCGCTTTTAGACGCTGCCTTTCTTTACCATCAGAAATTTTCTTAGAGACGCCGCGTATTTTCGTGCCTGGCATCATAACTAAGTATCTTCCTGGAATAGAGAGGTTTGCGGTTACTCTTGGACCTTTAGTTGAGATAGGCCCTTTAGTAACTTGAACAATGATTTCAGAACCTGGCGGAAAGCGCTTAGCAATCTCTGCATCAGAAAGACGATTTGATTTGCGACCGCCACGTTGGCGAGAAGCCTTACCATCGTCATCATCTAGCAAGACTTCAGCATCTGGCGTCATGTCCCAATAATGAAGAAAAGCATTTTTAGCTAAGCCAATATTCACAAAGGCAGCCTGCAAATCGTTTTCAAGATTTTGCACGCGCCCTTTGAAGATGCTACCTACTAGGCGCTCTTCTTCTGGATGCTCCACCATGAACTCTTCAAGACGACCATTTTCCATAACGGCAACGCGCGTCTCAAGTTTTTCAACATTCACGATTATCTCGCGGCGCAATTTATTGCGCTTTAACCAACCAAACAGATTCATACTATAACCTTTCTATAATTGTTAATCATAAAATTTCTCCGCTCCTGCCATGTATAGAGACGCTCTGCACCAACCCAAGCGCGAGCATCATCGTAACAAGAAACGTCCTGCCAGAAGATATAAAAGGAAGCGGTAGCCCCGTTATCGGAACAAGCCCTATCGACATTGCTATGTTTATGTATACATGGGCAAAAAAGAGCGTTATAATACCAATTGCCAAAAGTCTGCCGCATGGCTCTTCTGCACGATACGCTATCCACACACCAGAGAGGATTACTATTCCGAAAAGTGTTAACAAAATTATCGACCCTACAAAACCAGTCTCTTCTGCCCATACGCAAAAAATGAAATCGTTCATCGAAATTGACTGAGGTAGATATTTCATCCCATTAAGTTCACCTTTTCCAATGCCCTTGCCAGTAAGACCACCTGAACCGATGGATATTTTTGCCTGTCGAAGATTGTACCCTGAGTCGTGAATATCTTCATCTGGGAACAAGAAAACTTTTACACGCTTGACTTGATGAGGCTCTAGTGGAACATATTTAAGTATTGCCGCTTTCCTTTCAGCTGTTGTGCCAGGACGCTCTGCCTCGTAAACTGCGCCTAAAACACAAGTAGCAAGTATCGCGCCTGTGGCAATTAAAGTAACTAGCCCTGCTCGCCAAACCCTACCAATAAAAAACATTACCAAAATTGCCGCTAAGAGCGTCAGTGCCGTGCCAAGATCTGGCTCTTCAAGGATTAACACAACTGGTATTGCCACTAGAAGCGAAAGAATTAAAAAACCTCTAAACTTATGTCTCATCTCACCTAACGGAGAAGCAACTGAACCAATCAAATAAGAAATAAAAGAAAGGATGCAAAGCTTAGAAATTTCACTCGGCTGAAAGAACCAAAGCCATCTTTTACCACCTAATCGAACTGTTCCAAAAATCAAAACTATAATTAATAAAAGTAAAGCTGTAACATAAAGAGGAGCACTGCCCCATTTCAATATCTTCTTATAATCGGTAAAGGCAAGCATAAAATAAAGCCCAAGAGCAAAAATCGCAGTATAGAGATTAGACTTCCACATAGAATGGAAAATTATATCTGCACGCGAATGCCCTGCACTATAAATTGCAATCGTGCCACACGCAATAAGCGCTAGCATCGCACCAAACATAATATAATTTAATCTCTTTAACTTATCTTTCACTTCAATTATAAATTTTCGATAAAATTTTGCACGCTCTAGGCGCAGCACTTCCACCACCAGAATCTGCCTTTTCTAGAACTATCGCCAAAGCAACAGAACGTCTGGCCAACGACGATTTATTAGACTCAGCATTAGGCTTTGCATATGCGATAAACCAGGCATTCTTGCGCCTATTGTATCTAGGGCCTACTTCTGCTGTACCTGTTTTACCCATAACATCAGCTTTCACATCAATCGCTGCCGCAGCTCCCGTTCCGCCGCGCTTTACTACTCTGCGCATACCTTCTCTAACAATTTCAAGATGATAATTAGGGATATTAAGTTTACGCACATTAGGTTTATTAGAAAAATTAACATAGGGTCGCGGCAATCTACCAGTTCCAAGCCCTGCTGCCATAACTGCCATCTGAAGCGGCGTGACTAGAAGTTTACCCTGGCCTATCGCTGTCTGAGCCAACTCTCCAGGATACCACTTAAAACCGATTTTCTCATTGCTCTGCCCATCTGGCACATAACCAGAGACATCTACTGGCAAATCAACTTCAGAAAGCCTTCCTAACCCAAACTCCATCGCTGTTTTTCGAAGCAGGTTAGTCCCTACCACTACGCCTAACTCGGCAAAATAAGGATTGCAACTAACTTTAATGGCATTGACCATATCTAACTCTCCATGCCCCCAACGACTTGCACAGTGCATAATCAGAGTGCCATAGGTAAAAATACCGTCACACATCGTTTGATGCGAGGGCTTAACACCATGCGCCAAAGCAGCCAGAGCAGTTATTGGCTTAAAAATAGAACCTGGCGCATATGTTCCACCTGTTGCTCTATTTACAAGAGGCCTAGCGGCATTATTTGTCATTTTAGAATATACGCCATGTGGCAGATACGGCACAAAATCATTAAGATTATACGACGGCGCACTTGCTACTGCTAGCATCTCACCAGTTGAGGCGTCGACAACCACACAAGCTCCAGCATAGCCATTTAAAGCACTTTCTACTGTTTGTTGGAGATTAGCATCTATTGTAAGTTTTAAATCTGGTCCAGCAATGGCCTCTCGCACTTCTCTTTCTCGAACGGTATAACCACGAGCATCAACTGTTAATCTCTTTTCACCAGAAACTCCCCTTAAATAACCATCGCAATATGCTTCTATCCCGCTACGCCCTACAAGCTCCTTTTCACGAAAATTAATCTTCTCATCTCCCACAACACTTTCTGCTTCACCGCGGCCAACATAGCCAATAATATGGCTAGCTAAAGAGCCACATGGATAAACTCGCTCTGAGCGCTCTACTAAATCAAAGCCTGCTAGTTCATCGCTATGCTCAAAAAACCTTGCCAACACTTCATCACTAACATCGCTGAAAACTGTATATGGCATAGCCTGCGAACGCCGCAAGTGCCTACGAAGCATTTGAGGCAATTCTTCATCTATTTCGATAGGCACTCTCACAATAGCTGATAAATTTGTGAGGGCCTGAATCATCGCCTCGATAGTATCGTTTTGTCTCTTGCGCTGAAACCCTTCTGGATTTAAAACAATCGCAAAAGCTTTTTTATTTGTTGCCAATTCCTTTCCGTTTCTATCTAGTATTCTACCTCTTGGAGCGGCAGTTTGGACAAGCCTAACAGATTGACGTTCTTTTAGAAGATTATATTCCGCGACAGAATCAATCTGAACCTCCTTAAGGCGAACAGCTAAAAGGATTAAGAAAAATGTAAACACAAGCCCTGTAACTAAGAGCGATAGATCTTTAAAAAATCTCTCTGTGCCGCTCATGTCACACCTGCTTTCTTAGCGGCAAAGCCTATGATTTTTTCTAGCGCAAAATTTGTTACGAAGCCAAGAATTGAAAATACAAAAAATCCAATTAGTCCTACACTGCTAGGCACTAACGCCCACATCCAAAGCCAGACAATATAAAGCGGAAATGCCAATGTCGCTAGTGTCATCGAAAGGCGTAGTCTACGCACTACAAACGAGGCTAAAACAAAAAACGAGGCACTAGTCGCGGGTGGAAAAGCACAAAGAGAATCTTCAATAGCACCAGCTGCCGCGGCAAAAAGCAAAGTTACTGACCAACTAAAAAACTTTCGCGAAGAAAAAATTATGCTCGACGCCATCACTAATGGCGGCACGACACCACAGAAACGCGGCAAAAGATCTTCTAGCGCAGCTGCAGCTGTTAGAGTAAAGAATGAAAAGAAAAAAACTGTAAAATCACTCTTCATTGCGCACCAAGACATCCTCTATTGAAGAGAAATCAACTCGCGGGCGCACAAAACCATCTCCGGTGTAGTCACCTACAACGTAGCCAGCCGGAAAAACGCCGCCAAGGCCGCTTGTCACGACCCGCGAACCGACAGGGGCTGAAGTCTCAGCTCCTGACATATGTTTAAGTTGAAGATTATCTTCTGTGCCGCCAGTAAGAACGCCTAGAATACGGCGTCTACCAACCTCAACAGCACATGAAACTTTTAAGCGGGAGTCGGGCAAAAGTAGAACTTCTGCAGTGTGTCTTGAGACAGATACTATCTTGCCAACTAGCCCCTCCGGTAGGACTACTACAGCATTTTTACGAACACCAGATATCGACCCCTTATCAATACGAATAAATGCACCAGACTCTACCGCCCCTCCACCGCGAGAAAGCACACTAGCAACAATATAACGAACTTTCGAGGCTTTTTTATATTCCAAAAGAGTCCTTAGCCGAGCATTTTCAGCCTCGAGGCGTTGAACCTCATCAACAAGTACTGCTAGCGAGGCAACTTGACGCTTAAGCTGCTCGTTTTCAGCACGAGCCGACGCGCTTTTAAAGGCACCTTTTATGCGAGAAAAAACTTTCTCTCTAAGAAAATGAAAAGTTTTTTGTGCAGGATAAATTGACTCAATAGCTGCCGAACGCGAGCAAACATATACAACGGCGAGCGCAAGAGCTACCACCGCTAAAGTAAATTTACTCTTCTTTTTTCTTTCCATTCGACGACCTAATAATGGCCGCCGAAGACATTAGCTCATAGACTTGTTATTCGCAAGAGTAGTAATCTCTTTTAGAACCATACCAGTGCCTTCAGCGACCGCAGAAAGCGGATCGTCCGCTGTAGTTACTGGCAAACCAGTCTGATCGGATAGAAGTTTATCAAGCCCTCTAAGCTGCGAACTGCCGCCCGAAAGCACTAACCCCCTATCAACAAGATCTGCCGATAATTCCGGCGCACACTTTTCAAGTGTATATTTTACCGCATCTACAATCTTGCTAACAGGCTCTTTCAACGCTTCACGAACTTCCTCCGAGGTTATAGTCAAAGTCCTCGGCAAACCCGCCACTATATCTCTGCCCTTTATCTCGAGCGTCTTCTCCTCTGCCATTGGATAAGCGCTCCCCAACTCAATTTTAATCATTTCAGACATGCGCTCGCCGATTAAGAGATTATATACGCGCTTAACATAACGCGCGATACAATCATCCATAGCGTCGCCGCCTGCTGCACGAACGGAATAGCTATGCACAATACCGCCCATGGAAATTATCGCTACTTCGCAAGTACCGCCACCAATGTCGACAATCATCGAACCTTGAGGCTCGCCTACTGGCAACCCAACGCCAATAGCTGCTGCCATTGGCTCTTCTACCACAAAGACCTCTCCTGCTCCTGCAGCACGCGCGGCATCTTCAACTGCACGCTTTTCTACGTCAGTGATGCCTGATGGCACGGCTATTACTAGGCGGGGCCTAAAATATTTAGAAAACATTCTTTGTGTTTTCGGGCAGGTTTTGCGAATAAAATACTGCAACATCGCCTCAGTGACATCAAAATCTGAAATTACGCCAGATTTCATAGGTCTGATAGCAGAAATATGACCAGGTGTTCGACCAATCATACGCTTAGCCTCAGCACCGACAGCAAGAACACGCTTAGACCCTGCTTGTATTGCCACAACAGACGGCTCGCGAAGCACAATGCCACCCCTAGCATAAACTAGAGTATTAGCTGTACCCAAGTCTATGCCTATATCAGTAGAAAACAAACTTCTAAGTCCAAACATGCGCAGATTCTTTCTTATCGTTAATTAAGGGTATTTTATTGTTTTTCAGCAAAATAGTCAAGCATTTATTTCACTAAATAAACCAAACTAGAGCGAAAGAATTGTTTTTATTAACTCTTCACCACCGGCGCTTGCTACAACACCAGGCACCTCTCTAGAGGCGTCCTTACCAACAAACACAACCTTTCCGCCGCGTGAGAGAAAATCTTCAATTAATGCCTTGTGACTCTTATTCGCTGGCACATCTGCGATTGAAACAGTATAAACAAAGACATCAATATAATCTAAATTACGCCTAAAGACCATATTCTTATCTATTGCAATAAGATTTACATCTTTACTATTTGCAAGAGCCAAAATATTTTCAGCAGTTTTTACGCCATACATTCTATCAGTGTGAAAACCAACATTGACAGCCCCACGCTTATGAAGCCTCTTGGGGAAGGTTACGTCCTTGCCAGAAACATATTTAAACGCACCTTGAATAATATAATAAGTCGAATCATAATACTCAGGATGTGCTACTACACCAAAAACTTTACCCTTGCCGTAAGTACCACCAATTATAGCAGGAGCGCCACACATATTAAGAGATTTCTTTACCTTGCCCCTATCAGAAGCCTCGAAAGCGTAAGTGCCCCATACTTCAAATTTGGCGCCTTCAATATTATTCGTAGTGGGCTTAAGAATAGGCCCTCCATTGTAGCGCATCTTATGGATACCTTGTCTAACGCCTAACATCTTGGCGCCCTTCTCATTAATATCGAATCTTGAATATAAAAGCCCTAAACTACCAACGCTTTCATATGGAATGATATTAAGCCTGTGCTTTGGTTCATCCATCAAAACACAAATTCCAGCGCAGGTGCCGATGTAGCCGCCACCATTTCTTATAAAGTCTTTAACTATCTGACAGCCTTCACTACCAAGAAGCGCTGTTTGCTCTTTACTCCACCCGCCTGGCATAACTAAAACATCTTGATCTTTAAGTGCACCAGCACGAACTAACGCGCCATCAACTAACTTTAACTTCATTTCAGGCGACTCGTCAATAAGACGAACCCATTCAACTGCTCCAATACCTTTTGAGCCTTTATCGACATAAACAGCAACTTTTAACGCATCATGATTAGACGCAACGCTAACTAAAGTTACTGCAAATGTTAGAAATATAGAAACTATTAATTTCATAATATATCCTTTATTTTTTGTTCGCTTTTTTTCGTCATTTAAAAATGATGTTATCACAAGAAACGCCGCCGCCACAGAAATATACGTATCGGCAAGATTAAAACACGGAAAATGGTATGCTTCATACCAATGGAAGTCTAAGAAGTCAATTACATACCCTCTAACTACTCTATCTATCAGATTACCAATAATACCAGCATACAAAAGCGGCTCGGCTATTATCGTAAGCACCGTAGCCCACTTTTTTGTAGGGTAGACTACAAAGATATCTCTGCGCCGCCAAATAAGAAAAGCCAGGGCAAAAGCCGCAAACACCGCCAATGGCCAAACTTGCCCTTGAAACATACCCCACGCACAGCCACGATTTTCAACATACGCCAAATTAAAAAAGCCATCCCACACCGATATGGGCATCTCGCCGCGAAGAAACTTAAACGCCATCTCCTTTGTGGCGGCATCAAAGAATAGTAAGTTAATAACTGCTACTGCTACACAAATGAGACGGCGCATTTTTTTATTCTTCTATTTCAGGACCTTGCGAACGGAATTTGCGATTAGATGCTGTTTTTTCTATCTCACTTTGGCATTCCATACATGTAAGAACGAAGGGCTGATTGATAAGACGTGGCTTACGAATAAGCTGGCCACAAATTGCACAGACGCCATATGTGCCGTCATCAATACGGTGAAGCGCCTCGTCAATCTGCTGAATGGTGCGATTTATATTACCCATTTGACCAAGAGCCTGAAGGCGAAGCGTCTGATTTGTGCCATCTCCACCATCTGCCTCATAGTCTTCTGCTTCATTAAAGCCAGTAGCCTTCATCACATCCACTCCGCTTTGCGCCTCATCGCGCGCTGCAAGAAGACGCTTGCGGAACTCCTTCAAATCAGCGGCAGGAAATTTCTCTGTAACCTTGCCCTGCTTGCGAGTCGTAGGTCTACGGGCAAGTTTAATTTCATCTCCATCGCGAAGCGCTTCGTCCTCCTTGCGTTGAGCTTCCTTCATGCGGCGAGCTATTTCCTGAGCAAAAAGCAACGCCTTTTCGCTTTTGATTTCAGGAACTACCTCAGGCGCTTCCTTAACGGGCTCTGGGCGGCGTATGATGCGCGGAGCTACGCGATTAGGGTTGCGCTCAGAAATTGGCTTACGCTTACCGGGCTTGCGGATTGGCGTACGGCGCTTTGGCGGATAATCTTTAGGGAGAGAAGCATTTTCTTTAGGGAAAATTTCCGCAGTTCCCTTTTTCGCCTGAGTCTTTGCAACTGGCTTCTTAGGCTGAACCTTTGCGACCGGCTTCTTAGGCTGCGTTTTTGCGACTGCCTTTTTAGGCGCTGCCTTAGCAGTTTTTTTAACATCTTTCTTCTTTGCTGTTGATGCCATAGCTCTCCCCCTCTTTAAATGCTTAATCCTACTGGGACTTTCATCCACTCAATAATCTCGTCAGACAAACCGCTGATTGCAACTATTTCTGCGTCAACATCAGAACCATCAATACCAGGAACTTTTATTTTGTCGCCAACCTTGCGACCCATCATCGCAAGAGCCAATCGAGTCTTAGAACTAATAATACCCTTGTCAATATCATTGTCCCACTCGCCAAGAATTACATACTGCTTCTCTTCTGTAGCAAGTTTAATCGTAACCGTAACTCCTGGCATGACTTCATCAGTAGTAGCAAACGAGAAATCAACAGCCTTAACCTCGTCGAGCTCGGCCTGCATAATCGACTGCTTCTGCATAAGCTGACGCTGTTCGTCCTTAGCATACTGATATTCTGCATTCTCCGACAAATCGCCGAAGCTTTTCGCAAACTCGATACGCTTAACGTTTGCTGGCATATCAGTATTAATAAGCTTTTGATACTCCGCTTTCTTTTCAGCGTAAGATCTAAAGCTTGTCTCGCGCTCGAGCTTACGCTTCTTATCATCCTTAATAAGATGAGAAGCCAACGAAGGCTCAAGGTTTGTCATTCTTATAACAGTTGTGTGATGAGTTGAAGGATCCCACGCTATTGAAGCTTGGAAGCGTTCAAAAAGCATAGCCTTCTTTGCATCATCAAGCTTAGCAAATATCGACTTAATCCAATTAATATCAGAGAAAAGCCTACGGATAATGTTCTGCATTCTAAGGGTCTCGCCACCTTGGCGGCCTTCACCTAGCGCAATAGCATGCATAAGTATAACAATAAGCTGAGGCAACTCTTTCCAATCAGCAAACTGATCATACTTGCCAGTTAGAAGCGTTACTAAGGTTGCAGGAGCCTTGGGCTGTTTCATTAACGCACCAACCGTTTCACGAAGCTTGGGATCATCCTTAAACTGGTTAATAACTTCAGCAACAGCCACATATGGAAGTTCTGTTAATACACCATAAAGTTTTTCGCGTCTCTCATCATCGCACGCAAGAAACTTTAATAACGCGCTAACATCACGAGCAGGAAGCTCTGTCATCGCCTTCAGATAGCGGTGGCGCGACCAAATGTACTCAAGCATTTCACTCTTCGTTGGGCGAGAGAGATTAAGATCTGAAGCTAGAACCGCTAACCTAGCATAAAGAGCGTCATCTGTCATTTTCGCCGCAGTCAAAGCGAATTGAACCCTATCGGTGATTTTCTCTTTAACTTCTTCTGTAGCATCTTTAAACTTGCCTTCAGCTGCAAACTCGCGAACTAAAGCTAGAATTCTACGAGGGTCAGTTTCGTGAGTTAGTGCGATTACCCAATTCTGACCATAATCCTCTACAGATTGCTTTAAGATAATGGGGTCTGTCTTCTTAACAGGCACCTCCACTAGCTTATCTTGCTTAAGGGTGGTGCGAGCTTTTTCCCAGAAGTTCTTCCATTCATCCTTTTTAATAAAGCCGTTTTCAACGATGGTTTTCTCTAACTTTACAAGCGGCATATCGCCAAAGCTCTTAAGAACTTCTTTAACAAACAGCCCTTGGTTTTCCTTAAGCATTGTCTCCACGCGAACTGGATCAATGCGGCCTAATACTAAAATATGATCTTCACCAGGAAACTCCAGCGTCTCAGCTGCTACATCATAAGCATATTGATGGCCGCGCTTCTGTTTGAAGTCTACTGTTATCTTTCGATAGAAATAATCGATGCGCTTAACTTCACCAAGCCCCCAGACCTTAGCAAGAACAAGCGCTCCAGGCCTAATCTTAAGAAGTTTTTCAAGCCTATGCAACGAATCGGAAAGTTGGCGCACTCCAAAACCTACAGAGTCAATATATGACAAAAGTAGGCGGTCGGCCGTCGTCTTTTTTAACGACTCGCCGACCACTTTGGATTGGAGTTTTTTGTCAAATTGTTCTGGGTTACCTTTTAAAAGCTCGAAGGCCCCTTCAAAATCTGCGTTCTGAACGCAATCATTGAAATCATTCACCAACTTTTCGATGTCTGACATCTAAATTTCTCCCTTCTAAAAAAGTTTGCGTATTATATCATAAATCGCATCAAAAGTGTGTTAAATCAATTTTTAAGCCAAATTTCAATGACTGGGACTTCTGTGTTGGGCTTAAGCATAGGCAATGTAATGCCGCCCCAATTCTTCAAATGCTCACCTTCTTGCCCATGATGCACTGCAGGTCTACGAAGTTTAAGTTCTGAGCCATCATGAAGGAATTGTGCGTATTCTACCTTGTCCCAGAATTCAAGAGGCAAAAATCCCATTGGGTAATCATAGAGGTGTATATAAAGGCGCTTCTTTGCAGCATTGTAAGTAAGCGCCGTGCCATTAGGCGCATTAAAGCCTTCTGGCGCGCTAGTGCAACCATAGATTGAGCGTGAATTATAATGCATCCACTTCGCGAATCCTTCAAGGCGTTCCTTTGCACGCCAATCAAAATCACCACGAGCAGTTGGGCCTACGTTCAAAATAAGATTACCATTGTGAGAGACTGTCTCAGAAAGCAATTCAATAAGTTGGGGCATGCTCTTCCATGACATTTCGTCGCGGTAATATCCCCAGCTGCCAGAAAATGTCTGACATGTTTCCCACGGCACTTTCTTGCCACGAATTGTGGGAGGAGTCTGAACCTTAAACTGTTCTGGCGTTACGAAATCCCAACCGTCGTCAGTCTCCATAAGATCAAGCCTGTTATTGATAATAATGCCAGGCTGAAGTTGTTTTGTAAGTCTAACAAGTTCAACGGCATTCCAATCCTTGTATGTTTTATAAAACTTCTTGCCATTAGGCGTATAATCATACCAAATTATATCGATTTTGCCATACCGCGTAAGTAATTCTTTAACTTGCTTAAAGAAATATTCACGATAGCGGTTCATGTCGCGTTTTTCGTTAAGTTTATTAACCGCTTCGGCAACTTTCTCAGGGCTTAAACGACGCTTAACTAGCGCAGTATATTCTGGATGAACATTATCAACAGTATAATCAGGGTGATACCAGTCAATTACAGAATAATAAAAACCAACCTTCAATCCCTCTGCACGAACTGCCTCAACAAACTCTTTAACAACATCTCGACCAAATTCAGTCTTTGTAATTTTGTAATCAGTTGTTTCTGTATCCCACATACAGAAGCCTTCATGATGCTTCGTAGTAAGAACAATATATTTCATACCTGCTGCTTTTGCCGCGCGAGCCCATTGGCGCGCATCGAAAAGATCAGGATTAAAACGCGGCAAATACTTCTTATTGTAAGACTCGGTGGAGATTCCATCCTTAGACTTAAGCCATTCATGACGCGCAGCAACAGAGTAAAGCCCGAAATGGATAAACATACCAAATCTATCATGCTGCCACGAGGCGAGCCGAGCTTGACGCTCTTCTGGTGTCTCATTAGTTATCTTAAGCGGCAATTCCGGATACTTCTCTCCGGCACTCAGTGCGGTTGCGGCGAGTGCTGACGCAAGTACTAAACTTAACTTTTTCATTTTTCCTCCGTATGTTTCAAGTTTATTTTTTAATAAGTTTCTTTCTTAAACTCTCTACCATCTCATCGACTTTGTCAAGGTTTTCAACAGTCTTCTCCATCGGACAAACTCCATTGCGTACTCGATTTTGAATTTTTTCGACTAGTTCTAGATGAGATGCAGCAACTTTATTTGCCTCAAGAAATTCCTTGGCAGATTTACTCATCACCTTTGCATAGACGCTTTTCGCCCCGCCAGATACAAATATAGCTGCCGCCGCTCTGCCGACTATACGATCAAAAACAATTGCACCAGAAAGCTTAGCAGCATCTAACATATCAATTGCTGGCGATATTCCCTCTCCTTTTGCTCGCGCGATAATTACTCCGTGCTTAGCAACTACTATAGACTCTCCACTATCAATTAGTTTCAACATTTCTGCTGCTAAATCAGCCTCGCCAATTGGCGTTACCACACGCTGAACATCAAAGCCCTTCACAAAAACAGCAGGCATTGGGCGCGACGGACAAACATGCTCACAAGCTCCACATCCAACGCAAGCAGCCTTATCTATGACTATCGCGCCTTCTACTAAATGCAACGCACCAACTGGGCATCTGCGTATACATGCTGTGCAATTTTCTTTATTTGTGTTTCTAACGCACAAGTCTTTCTTCCAGATAGCATGCCCCATATGAACATGCAAGCGCATCTCTTCTGTCAGGGGCTTTATCGCTCCCGACGGGCAGACACTGCCGCACTTCGTACAAGCTAAGCGACAATACCCGTGACGAAAATCTAATTCAACTTGACCAAAATCCTTAAGCGAAAGCGACGACTTTAGCGCATGCTCAGGACAATTTGCAACGCAAAGCTGGCACCCTACACACTTAAGACGAAAATCTGAACGCTTAATCGCACCTGGCGGCAATACGCTTTGAGGGCGCTTAGGAACTCCTGGTAACGAAATAGGAGCAAAGCCGCCGTCGGTAGTTTTTTCTACTGCAGCGACTGCCGCAGCCCCCATTATAGCATCGCGCCTAGTAATCGAACTTGAGTCATTATTAGAAGGTGCGCTTGGGCATGAGGGCTGAGCAAAGCAGGCCTTACAATTTGAGCAACCAGCACCAGGTTTATCTTTGAAAATTGAAATCTTTGAAATAAAACCTAATATCGTGCCCACCGGACAAATATAACAACACCAAATGCGCCCCTTTCCAAACAAGGCAGCTCCCATGATAAGTATCGCAACGATTGCAAATGGCCAAGAAAGAGTTAGAGCTTTGCCGAAGATAGCGTATGGCTCAATAAGCCCAACCCACGCGCCTAAGCCTAATGAAATAAAAGTTACAAATACAGCAAGAACTAATAACTTAATACATAGTTGTGTTTTTGTAAATGGGAGTTTCGTGCAAACGCGGCGCACATGAGTTTTCGGGTGAAAAATCTTATTAACTAGGCTTTGTAGCACGCCCAAGGGACACATAACCTCACAATAAATACGCCCAAAAAGAATCGTTACTAAAACCACCACTGCTATAAATACAAAATCTACCGCTGAGTTAGGCGCAAGTGCTTTTAATAGCGCTGGTGTAAATTGAAAAGAAAGAAACGCAGCTAACCCGGCGACACCTAAAAAACTCAATATCGCAATTGAGGTAAATAGGACTGCTAAAATCAATTTAAACAAGCGCATTTTTCACCTCGTCAATCCACGCGTCAATTTTTGCGATTTCTTTGGGAACATCGATTAATTGCGGGCAGTGTGGGTTACACCTACCACAGCCCGTGCAATGCTCTGCTCTGCGAAGTGGCTCTGGGATTGCTCGCTTATATGCTGCAAATATCTCCTTAGGCGACATCTTCTTTTTCGACGAAAGCATTTCATTACGAAATGTCAGTAAGCCTGGTATATCTAACCCATACGGGCAAGGCATACAATAATCACACTTGTTGCAAGGGATAGTATTTAGAGCAAGCATCGCCTGTGCGGCCTCTTCAAGCGCTACAAATTCTTTTGGCGATAGTTTCTTTAAGTCTGAAAATGTTGCGATATTTTCCTCAATATGTTCTGTGCGAGTCATGCCAGAAAGCACACACATAACATTATCAAAGCTACCAGCAAATCTTAACGCCCATGAAGCAAGCGTGGCCTCAGGATCTAACGGCGTAAGTTTATTTGCAATCGCCCAATTGTAACGCGCAAGACGACCACCTAACAACGGCTCCATCACTACAACTGGAATATTAAGCTTTGTAAGCGTCTCGTAGAGATATTTCGCATTTAGATTCATCTCGTTGATTTCTTTTGCATGAAGCCAATCAACGTAATTGAGCTGGATCAAAGCAAAATCCCACTTATATTTCGAATGATTTTCGATGCACCAATCCCAGGCGCGACTATCGCCGTGAAAAGAAAAGCCTAAATTATGAATTTTACCTTGGGCACGAAGATCTGCACACCAATCTGCCGCACCATTTTCAACATAACGGCGTTTAAAGTTATCGAGCCCTCCCGTACCAATATTATGCAAAAGATAATTATCGATATAGTCAGTTTTAAGATTTGCCAAAGAATTGGCGAACATTTTTTTGCATTCAACAAGCGGATATTGATGTGGCGCAAAATTTGATAACTTCGTAGCTAATATATAATCGCCGCGGCTATATCCGCTTTTCTGTAAAGCTATTCCAAGACACTTCTCCGACTCACCTCGACAATATGCTGGCGACGTATCAAAATATGTCATACCTGCATCAAGCATCTTTTTAACTTGCTCGTTTAATAGCGCTTGGTCAATAGCCTTTGCAGAATAACCTTTCGCCCAGCTAGCAGCATGTGCGCCATCTACTGTAGGCATACGCATCGCACCATAACCTAAGAGCGATACTTTCTTTCCATTTGAAGTATGTCGATATGTCATAGATGGAATTATACCAAAAAAACACATATAAAAACTGCAAATATTTAACAAACCTCTCTTCTAGACTCTTTTATGTATAAAATGGTATAATACAAGAATTAAATTTTCACAATAGAAAAAGGGTAAATATGAAAAAAGCATTTGTCAACGGTCAAGAAATTTCAGGTGAAGCAGTCAGCTTTGAGCTTGATCGCCTGGTTAGATTCTATATGTCAAATGGCATGGGTATGGAAGAAATCAAAAAACACATGCCCGAAATTGAAGAAAAGGCTCTTGAGCAGGCGATTGGAGCTAAACTTCTTCTTGATTGTGCTTTTCAATCCGATATAAAAGTAGATGCAGCTAGCATTGAAAACGAAGTAAACAACGTTAAAGCGCGCGTTGGTGGCGAAGAGAACCTCAAAAAAGCGCTTGAGGCTCAAAATATTTCTGAAGAAAATTTCCGCAAGGAACTTGAAAAAGGCGTGCGCGTAAACCTTTTAGTAGAGCAGACATGCAAAGAAATCACTCCTCCAGCTGAAGAAGCGATTGCTGCATTTTATGAGGAAAACAAGGCTTCTTACGTTGAACCTGAGCAAGTTCTTTGTAGGCATATTCTTGTCAAGAGCGAAGAGGGCGATATGCCTGAAATGAAAAGCGCACAATTTGAGAAGATTCGTGCCATCCGCGAGCGCATCATCGCAGGAGGTGATTTCGAGAAGGAGGCGAAAGAAAATTCTGACTGCCCTTCTGGTCAACAAGGCGGCTCATTAGGTTGGTTTGGCAGAGGCATGATGGTGCCAGAATTTGACAAAGCGGCTTTTGAGATGAAGAAAGGCGAAGTTTCTGACATTATCACTACACAATTTGGCTACCACATTATCATTAAAGACGACGCAAAGGGTGGCGCGCAGCTTACTCTAGTTGATATGCATGATGATATTGCCAATATGCTTATGACTGAAGCTCGCAACATGAAAATGAGCGAATTTGTTGCTAGTCTTCGCGAAAAGGCTACTATAGAATACAAATAAAAATTCGGATTATTATTGCAAAAAGCTCCATCCTTACTGAGGGTGGAGTTTTTTATATATAGACCAATCCTAATTGAAAAATTTAGAGGATGGTCGGACTGGCGGGGATCGAACCCGCGACCCCAACATTAAAAGTGTCGTGCTCTACCAACTGAGCTACAGTCCGAATAATGATTGGTGGGCTATAGTGGATTCGAACCACTGACCTCTTCCATGTCAAGGAAGCGCTCTAACCAACTGAGCTAATAGCCCCTAACTTTTGCGTAGTATATCAAATTCTAAATTACAATGCAACAAGAAAGTACGCATCAAAATTTCGCCATTTCCTCATGCTGTTTTCTAAATGAGAATTATGTGCGGAAAAATCTCAAAACAATATTACTTACGCTTTTAAAGGATTAAAGTTTTGAGGTAAGAAGGCTTAGAGAAAATCAAGTGATAACGATAATTATCAAATGGTCGGACCGACGAGATTTGAACTCGTGACCTTTTGCACCCCAAGCAAACGCGCTACCAGGCTGCGCTACGGTCCGCTCGTTCTTAAATAAATTGGTAGCGGGGGCTGGATTTGAACCAACGACCTTCAGGTTATGAGCCTGACGAGCTACCAGGCTGCTCCACCCCGCAATCTGGCACTTTCTTCAATGGCGGGGCTGGCGGGAATCGAACCCACAACCCTCAGATTCGTAGTCTGATGCTCTATCCAATTGAGCTACAGCCCCACTGTCAGAAAAGTTGCTGTGTAGTATACTATTTTTTCAAAATAAAAGCAAGTGGAAAATTCTTACAATTTTAAACCGGGCGCATTGATTCGCTCGCCTACAATGAATTTTGCTCGCCTGCAAATTGTATTTCCGGCCTCAAAGTGATGTTAAATCTTTTTTTTACCATTTGCCGCATCATGAAAATCAGCACATAGATGTCACTCGAATTTGCCCCTTCACCAGCAATCACCACATTTGCATGTTCATACCACACGGACGCACCACCACATGACATAGTTTTAGCACCAGCCTTCTCCAACAAGCTACCAGCAGAAAGCTCTCCTTCTGGATTCCTGAACACGCTTCCGCATGTCCTTGCCGGAAACTTTTTTCTTCGTGAAAGGTAGTCTTGAATCCGTTTCTCGCCCTGCAAGGACTTAATTTTACCTTCATCAAATTCAATATCTTCTATAACACCTTTGATCGATGATGTTCTATATGAAAATCCACACTCATTTTTATTTAACCAACCTCCATCAACCTTTACTCTTTTAACGACTTCCGAAATTGAATGCCCAAAAGCCCCCGCATTCATCTTAACCCATCCTCCAAGAGTTCCCGGAATGCCTGCCATCCACGGTATATGCAAACTCGAGCCTAAAACGGAAGGATAGCCTTTTGATTTAATAAATTCAATATCCGTCGTCAGATCGCTTATCCAAAGATTTGAGCCGGAACCCACAACAAACGTTTTTCCGCCAGAAAAACTTCTCCCGCCTGTCTTAAAGAAAGAAAATGATTTCAATTCCTTGGCCACATCGCATTTTCGCGAAATGAAATCTGTGCTGAAATTCGTCAGCAAAGAATTTTCCCCTTCGGAAAACACTAAAACCGCATCCCCTTCAGAGCTTTCTAAAAAACAGTGCTTCACTGCCTCGGAAATATTACGCGCAATTAAAAAACGCAACTTCCCAGCTAACCCTTTAAATTGTTCTTCTCTGCATGACGCATAAAGCCTACAAAGCTCTTCTTCTATCGGGGAGGACGCTTCTTTGCATTCTGGCAATACGAACAAAACTTCATCAGCAGAAGAAAAAGCTTTACATAAGCAAGCTCCACAAGAACCTTGAAAAAACTTTTCTGCTGGTGCGAAAATTACGCGCAGTTTTCCTTTTGTCGACTTTTTCGCTTCTCGTATTTTCATATCTGCAAAATCTGCCGAACAAAACTCATTGACATGATAGACAGCAAATAAAGGAGCTTTTCTCAAAACGCCTTCAGAAAAAAATGAAGATACTGCTATACGCTCCATCACTACAGACATTAATTATCCCTTGTTATTGACGCGCCTAATTTTGAAAGACTTGTCTCAATCGCCACATATCCTCTATCTATTATTTCAGCATTGCGGATAACACTTTGCCCTTTTGCCGCAAGCGCAGCAATGACAAGAGCAATGCCAGCTCGGATATCCGGCGACGATATCATACCTCCATACAGACGAGAAGGACCTGTAACAACAACTCTGTGCGGATCACATTGAACGATCTTCGCCCCCATTTGCCGGAGAGAATCTATAAAGTAAAGCCTTGATTCAAACATTTTTTCGAAAAAGAGACACGTCCCTCTCGTCTGTGAGGCAAGAACGATAACAATCGACAACAAATCCGACGGAAACGACGGCCATGGCCCATCAGACACTGAAGGAATTACATCTCCAAAATCGTAACTCATCCTTAAACGTTTCCGATAAGTGTAACGCAAGGTTCTTTCGACCGGATCGATTACCCATTCCACTCCAAATCGCTTAAATACACCTTCCAAAACTTCAAACGGCTCCGGATCGATACCCCGAAGCAGAATATCGCCTTTAGTAACGGCTGCGGCAACGACAAAGCTTCCCGCCTCGATATAGTCGCACCACACCCGCGCCCGACAACCCGAAAGTTTGGACACGCCTTCGACAACAATTTTGTTAGTGCCCGCACCTGAGATTTTAGCCCCCATTTTTATAAGCATTGAAGCAAGATTGACAATATGAGGCTCACACGCGGCATTATATATTTCAGTTTTCCCTTTTGCCAAAACCGCCGCCATTAAAATGTTTTCCGTCGCCGTAACACTAGCTTCGTCGAGAAGAATACGTGCACCTTTAAGCTCACCCCTGAAACTGAATGCATTACGCTTAGCCGTTGTTTTTGCTCCGAGCATTTTAAAACCCGCAATATGCGAATCTAGCCTGCGCCGACCTATCTGATCGCCGCCGGGCGGAGGGATTACAACTCTTTTAGCCCGCGCCAGAAGAGGACCTACGAACAGAAAACTCGTCCTTATTTTATTCGCAAGTTCTTGATCAAGTTTCACCGATTTAATCCGAGAAGCCGAAATGGAAACCGTTCCTTTTGAACAATCCCTTTCTATTTTCGCCCCAAGCCTGTGCGCCGCTTCCAGCATAAAAGCGACATCGGAAATATTCGGAACATTCTCTAGAACAACTGGTGTGTCAGCAAGTAAAGCAGCGGCTATCATAGGCAATGCCGCGTTTTTATTTCCGGAAACAATATGCTCCCCGCAAATTTTACGTCCACCTTGTATCAATAGATTTTGTGACATTGTTTCACCGTTCTTGCGCTATATCAATAATAACAAAACTCGTAAAAGTTCACTTGCTCTCCATGCTTGTGCCGTGCAGCCTTTTTAGGTATGAGCCGCATCGCCAGCGTCATCGGTATTGTTTCAAGTTTCATGCTTATATTATATCAAATAATAAAGTCTTTTATATCAAATAATAATGCCTTCCATTGTCTTTGCAAAAACATCACTCCGCCAATAGAATACTGATGGCCCCATCAGCACGTTCTACATTAAAACACATTTCTCTTTTATTCTAATTTCGTATGCGGATCAAGACTCTTTTTGCCATAAACAGTATAACAACGCTTAGCCTCCTCCGTCGCGCTCAGCTTCGGCGATACAGACAAACCACACATGCAATATTATTTGATATAATTCCTGCAAAGAAGGTCAGACCTACTTTGCAACTTTTCAGGAGAAAAATTATGTCACATTCAAACAAGCGAGTAAAAGAACACGAGACAGTGCATCATCTTATAAGCAGGATTGCGCACCGCGTCTATTTTCTGAAAGACGATGAACGCAAGGATTTCCTGGAAATCGTGCGTCGCTCATCGGAGTTTTCGGGCGTGCAACTGCTCGGCTGGTGCGTCATGGGGAACCACTTCCATATACTCGTTTTCTTGCCGACGCCACGGTTTGTGGACGAGCATGAAGTGATTGAGCGATATGGCGCATTAAAGGGATCTCATGCAGTCTCATCAGTTGCGGCAATGTTTACCGAATGGCGTAAGCAAGGCGAGTCTGGAGAGCGACGCGTCTCAGAATGGCTTGATGCCCAACGAAGGCGCATGTATGACATCGGCATATTTATGAAGCTTGTCAAGCAGTGGTTCACAACAGAATACAACCGCAGAAACGGACACAAGGGAACTCTATGGGAATCGGTTTATTTCGACAGGGCAGTACCGCTGAGAGAATCGGAAATGGCAAAGTGCCTCGCCTATATCCACTTAAATCCAATACGAGCGGCTGAATCGGATAAATTCGACGGATATACATGGAGCAGTTACACGGCGTTTCGAAAAGGCGATCCGTCCGCGACTGTCGGAATGCGTTTCATTTATGGCAACGAGGAATCTGATGACGCAATCGCAAATAGGCACGAATTCCTTCTTGAGGAATTGCTCGAGAAAGAGAAACTTCGCCGTGCTGAGGAAATTGCCAGAAAGCGCGCTGCGGGATATGAAGTGCCGCCAGATCCGCTGACGAATGAAGCGATGGTGGCACAACGCGCCGCCCATCTTGCTGAGGTACAGAAAGCATCTGTCGAACTGCACGAAGAGCGAAACTACGAAAAGCGCCGCGGCAAGAGATGTGCGCTACGAGAACAAGAAACCCTCGCCCTTCTCGCGTCGAATCCGGAAATGAACGCATCCCTGCTGTCCGAGCGACTGAATGTAAGCGTTCGCACGGCCTACTGCGTCTTGAAGCAGCTCAAAGACAAAGGCGACATACAACAAGAAGATGGTCGTTGGCGCATAAAACCTGCAAAGTAGGTCTGACCTTCTTTGCAAGATTTTAAACACTTAAAACGCATGCGAGACTCACATACGTCAAGCGAACGCTATTTCATTTCCACACCGACCTTAAAGAATCGGTCGAGCGCATTTGTCGGCGAGTGCCACTCTTCGCCAGGTTCAAGGCTCGCCTTGCCATAAACCGTATATATACGTTTCGCCTCTTCCGCCGCGCTCAACTTCGGGGACCATTCAACAGCCGGCGCGCCATCGACCATCGTGATCGTTGCGGTGAATACCAAGTTTGTGTAGGTCGAGCCCTATGTATCGATCATTTTTTCCGTATAGCACGCCCTATAAGCCATGCAATCAAAATAACTCCTCCCCATGCAAACATACTCCCAAATGAATCAAAATTCTTTTCAGAAAGCAAGTCATTGAAAAACCAACTGAAAATTCCGCCAATAATCCCAAAAATCCATATGACTACTTTTATGACCAACCACCCAACAGCAACAACAATGGCAAGGACTGCACCGCCTTTTACTATGTAAATTATATTACGCATACCTTGTAACCACAAATGACCTTGATTAAATACGCGACCATTTTGCCCAATAGCCGCAACACGAGCCTGGTGTACTCATAGACCCAGCTTTGACACAACAAGGTTGTCTGGTTGTATCACACCGAATAACTTTTGCGCTTCCAAGGCTCTCGACTCTACGCGAACCTTTCCAGTTTTTACATGTGGCACAAACCCGACTTTCTACCCTAACAGTAGTGTAACCCATGCGAACCTCCTCATATCCTTTCCCATTTTGACCATCGATTGCAAGTATGCGTCGCGCCGCGCTCCACTCGCCACGCCGCACAATTGTTATCGCGAGGCATAATGCCGTCAACCGTGACATACTTCGGCTCACGTGCGCCGACGAAATTCACTTCACGTCTTCCACGCCACCACTTGCATGTGGCGCAAACTTTTCTAGTTATGGGTACATTGTACATACTTAATTCTCCGATGCACTTTTCGTAATTTGTTCCAATATTTTTTTTACAGTTTCTGGTTTAACGCAGCTGCCAGCAAGACTTACTATAGCATCGTCAGAAAACTTTAGATCATTATTATTACAAGCTGCACCAAAGACTAACACCGCAACTTCTGACCATGACAAGAATGTTTTTATTGTATCGGTTTGCATCCAGTCATTTCTCCAACGAATACCTGCGGACGTAAATATTAGTCCTGATTTAGCTGATCCAAAAATTGTTGTATCTATCAAAGCATATACTTCTTCTCCAACGTGTACACCCATACAAGCAATCGCATTATTGAGCTTCTTTGTTGGAATACCTGCTCCGACATAGATATTGCGGTCGTTTGAGTCTGCTACGGATTTTCCAACAGCATCTCTGACGGTAATCTTTTTTGTATTAGCGGTATTGGTCTTTTTTGTAGTCTTCTTTCCATTTACATTTGTCGCATCTTTTTTTGCTTCTAAGCGCGATGCTTTCTTAGTCGTACCTTTTTTCGTACCATTAATCACATGCAACTGCGACGATTTCTCATTTTGATTTTTCGAATCGTCAGGAGCCAAAGACTCCTGTTTACGAGTCCGCGTGCCCTTCTTACTTGAATTAACTCGTTGCTCCGTCTCTAGTTTAACGCCATCCTTTGTGTCATCCACTTCGGACGCCACTGTCTGTGCGATACGCACACTGCGTTTTCTCGTCCTTTTCGTCTTACAGGAGACATTATGGGTATCACCACTTTCCACCACGCCAATTTCAGGCGTTGGATCCATTTCATCAGGCAAGTTCAAGTCGGCACCGATCGGCTGGCCCATAGGGGATCCATCGCGCAAGAATAATGGGCGAAGTGGATCATCTGGCGTCCTACTATAAATGTCTTCTGTAACCCAATTGTCCATTGATAGTGGGATATGAACATTGTGAGAATATTTATATGTGCAATCCTTCAACCAGCAATGGTCGATGCCAATCCCGCCAGTTTGATTTGATCCCCCGTTCGAATAGAACGAGACAATAGCACCTCCGTCATCGACCGAACATTTATCAAACACAGAATTAATTATGTTAACTTTACAATCTTCCGCAACTGTAATAATAGAAATTGGGGACGAACAATTGACAAATTCGCAATCCCTAACATTCAAATCCATAGCCCAAATAACAGCCTGTGATTCGGCCCTGCAATTTTTTACACTTGTAGATTTCAAGGTAAACTTCGACACATCACCCTTCAAATACGATGAGCCAAGTACAGATCCTCCCTGATTTTTATTAACAAGATTTTCAATTCTGCATCTATAAAAACTTGTATCCCCGTCAAGTATTACACCTGCTATGTGTCCTTTCCCATCAAAATTGCAGTTACTGAACGAAACCCATTTACCACGACCCTTAAACATAAAACTGCCAGTAGCTAATGATTCTGAACAATCTTCTTCTACGCAAGCAAATGAGCAATTAGATATGTCGCCCGCTCCACCTGAAAAAACAATTGAACCATTAGGACCAAAAGTTATATCGGCATCTTTCATAACAAGTTGTGCCTCTTCCCCAATAGTAATAATCTCATTCAAATAATACTTTCCATTCCTTATTGCAAAATGACCGCGATCCACCGATGCCGACATAAGCATTTTTCGCCTATTCCACAATTCCTTCCTAACTTCTGCTACAACAACTGTTTTGCCTTCCTCGCATATGCCAAGATCTTCAACTCTATTTACGGACTTAAATGGGTCGTTTTGAGCATCCTTATCGGGCGCATTAATATCTTCCTTTTCATCGCTTACTTGATCAACAAGCTTTTCGCAAGCGTCAATCTGTTCCAAGACTGACTTGCATTTTGCTTCAGTAGCTCGACCAACTTCCTTGAGATGATACATTTGAAACTCGTTGAGTGCATCAACGATTGCCGATATTTGATCTGCATTTAATGTTCCGCCACTAATCTCATAGTAAGGTTGATTGTTCACAAACATCAACCAAAAACTCGTTGGATTGGCAACCCACCTGTAATTTCCCCATTCACGGCGCGCAGGAGACGTGAAAAAATCTTTACAATACATCGCCTGGCTGGTCAATGCGAACCCAGCTTTCCCACTTCCCAATGGAGAAATATCAAGCAGTAAGCAGATGTCTTCGGGCGGCTCCTGAATATTCATCGCCGTATGTGCTCCCATTCTTTTTTTTTGAGAAATATTATTGCCGGCAAACAACAATCCTCCTCCATCAACAGTCGCAAATCTTTTTACAATTGCCTCAGAAATGGGCACATACCTGGATTCATCAAAAGGTTCTGGTTCTTGTGTTAAATCAGCCCTATTCACAATAGCCGTCAATACTCTGCAAACAGTGTTCGCATCTTTTTCATCCTTACACAGATTGTCTAAACGCATTCCATTGATTATTACTTCTTTCCCTTCATATTGTATTGACACAATTTCTCTCCAAGCGAAACTGAAGCTATCACCCATAAACTGGCGAAAATACACTCGGTCTCGCGTAAAAGCAAACCCTTCCTTACAATGCTGAAAAGCCTCCATGTCAATTACACCTATCACATCGTTTATATCGCCGTAACCTCCCATTATCTTTTCTATGATATTAGAGGCATTCTGGCTTATATGCTCAGCTCCGCAACAGCACCAAAACAAACTATCATTACCCATTGATCTTAGTGTAGTTTGAACAACCTCTACAAAATCGGTTAATGTCCAATTTGTAATATCTTCACTTTTTGAAATGGTAACAATACCGGATTTACCACCTCCTTCAATTTTCTCTCCTCTATCCGACTTCCAAGCTAAATACGATGCAATGTCTATCTTGGCAAAACTAATTACAGCGGCGAATACTGTAGCGTCATCAGCAAAGCCAAACAGAGGAACAATATCTGGAACTAAATCTAATGGATTGAAAACATAGAACACTGCCCCTGTCAAAGCTGCAATAATTCTCCACGGAACTTGTGTATAAGCACCGCTGGCATAATCTTTTAATAACGAAAGTGTGTTTACTATATCTTTAAAATAACCTGATAGTTTCCCAACTTTCCCAAATATGGTTTTCACTCTCTCTGCTTGGGCCGCAACATCGGCGACATCTTTCCCAAGTATCCGACCTCCAAGCTGATAAAGCTGATCAACCGCTTCTTCTTTTGTAATACTCTGTTTGTCCATCCCATCCTCCTTTTCGCAATTATTTAAAATTTGTGGACATGTTCTTAGATACAACATAAAACTCCAGCATCGCCAGATGTTTGTGGCTTTATTGAAATCCAATCTGCCTCCGTTGAAGCCGTCCAAGTGCCGCTACCTGAAGTCAGAACCATGCCTGCGCCACCTGTCTTTGTGAATGTTCTGGCAATTGGACCTATTGAAATAGCTGCGAAAGCATTGCAAATAGAAACTACAATAGCCGTAGCGATAAAACACTTTGCTCTCATAATTAACACCTCTCGTCCAATCATTATATTGCGACGATTCTTTCCAAAACACGCAACTCGTCGTTAAAGACAAATCGAACTTTTGAATGAGTTTGCTTGAGCAAGAACAAGAATTGAGCATCAAATTCCTCGCACTTGACACTCTCTAAAGTAGCGACGCTCTTTATTTTGGCTCCCATTTCTTCGTTACTGTTTATATCGTTATCCTCCCCATCTCCTGCGACAAACAATGCAAAGTCTTTGCCACCCAACAACACTTTGTACGGGGCAACAATCTCTATGTATAGCTTATCGGCATCAGAAGAATTTTTTCCTATACTAACACCGACACTTTTAACATATCCTTCAGTGTAATAACTCATTTTGTACCATACCTTTCTTTAATGACATTGTGGAATCTGCCGAAGTCGGGATAGAGGCGGTCTTCGGTCACGTCGAGAATCTCTGCCATCTCCTTAACTTCGTGTTTAAGAGATGGCGTTAGCGTTATGATGCCGATCTCTGCAATACCATCTGTAGCGGCATCTTTGTTATAGTAATCCGTTTCCGTAAACGACGCACTTATCTTCTCTTTCTTATCTCCACAACCAAAAATGAAAAACTCGCCGCGCTGCGCCTGAATGCGCACATTGTTGTTCACAGGTCGCACACACCAAACCTTCTTGATGTCGCTCATGAGTTTCTTGGAAACATTGCTGTCTTTCTCCCAGTAAAATCCGGCCCGCTCGTTCTTACATTCGTAAGCCAAATATCCAAGATTTGCGACGTCAATATTCTCTGGCTTTATTCGTGCCAAGTTGCTTAGTGCCACAACTGTATCGCTTGTCGAATACTTTATCTTTTCCTTATTCACCCTAAATACGCGGATGAACCCATTCCAAGTGAAAAACTTTTCTTTATCATCGCTCGGGCTTGGCAGCGACGCCATGCCAATAGCCGTAGCCAAGCGCGGCGAAACATCAAGAAGTCGGGTGGGAAGTCCGAAATGCGCCATCCGCGTCAACCGCTCAAATGTAGTTTCCCCAGCAGGGAACTCCTGCGGATAGCACCGAATGGCCTCATTAAAGATGACATGTTCATTTTGACGGTATTTGTCGTCTCTGAACAAAGATGGGGTCGCTGGCACTGATAGCAGACATGAACTACCCTCCGGTGCATAGTTTTTGTTTTCGGCGCGGAAGTAATACGCAACCCTGTCATTCTCTTCGCCAGTCTCTATGTGCGAACGATCCCATTTCACGAGATCAAAGACCCCGTGAAAGACTTCAGCAACCGTATTACACTCTTGATAGACCATCTTCACCTTTCTGCTTCATCATCTACAGGCAAGGACAGCAATAAGAATGTCCCCGCGACACATTTCGCAGAGGCGACTGGTATGCCCGAAAGGAAACGCGACGCGGGGACGAAATCGGCATAGTGCACCCATAAGAGAGTGCACCAAGACGATATGGTCTTGGCGTTGTGTCTTCCTTTCAAGATGATTACCAGTCTTCCTGCGAAACGACAACACCTGTATTATAGCATATTTAACACTTTATCGGTGTAAAATAGAATGCTTTAAAGAGGCGCCGTTTTCTTCCGGACAACCAGTCGCCTCTTAATTACACGCAAAAGCACCAAAGAAATGACAGCAAAAAACATGTAAACATAAAAAAGTAGGTCAGACCTACTTTTTTATGTTTGAAATTCGGATTCGATAGCGGCGATCATACGCTCGACGCGCGTCTTGATTTGCGAAACCGAATTGCGCGGAATGCCAAACTTCGCGGCGACTTCGCCGATGGGACAACCATCTAAAACATAAGCCCTATAAACCGCCTTTGACTGAGCAGAGAGTGCCGTTTTAGAAAGCGCCCATTCTACGGCGGCAGTGCGTCGTGCAAGACGCCACTTAACATCTATCACTGCGGTCGTCTCCGAATCAACTGACAATTGTGTTTCAATTGATGGGTCATCGATTGAAACGAGATTATCCCCTCCCCGCGCGTTTCTGCGCCGCCAACGGTCAACGAGCTCATTTCTTATGAGAGTAGCGAGATAACAGCGAAATTTAACTGCACCTTCACCAATCTTGACGCGTCCGCCGCGCAAAACCTCGACAAGCCGCATAAAGATTTCCTGCGCTACATCTTCTTCTTCCCCAATCCCGCCATGATCCGCCGCGAAAGCGCGTATCGCCGGCGCATAAAGTTCAAAGAGTCTCGACCATGCCGCCTCATCTCGCTCGCCGGTATGCTCGGCCGCGATTCGAGCAAGTACAGTAACTGGGGTCTCGGGAAAATTCGCCATCAATTTCCTCCTATCGCAAGGCGCAGCGTACTATTCCAGCCCCATTCGCCAACAGTTGATTTTTGATAGACGCTCTCAGGCCCTAATTGCAGGTGTACAGTTTTCCCATCTTTAGAGTTAGTCGCCGTCTCACTGCAAATCGTTCGACCTTGCCCGACGATATCGTAAATACCCCAGACATTCGGTTTCTTTGTCTTTATGCGGCAAGGAAGCTTCGACATCACGCTTTCCCATTTTACGCCGAGCTCTTCTGCGTGTCTCTTCTTATCCGCTATGGATGGCCCCAAAACACCAAGAACCGACTCATCTGCTGCGTTCGCGCCGCCAGCAGTTGACGCAAAAATCAATTCCTTTTCGCTTGGAAGCCTAAACGACGCCCCCTTCGGGAGGCGACGCGCGAAACGCCGATTAAGTTCCGCGATAAATGCACGGATTTCGCCCATGCTCATATTCGTTACAGGTTCGTCGCCTTCTCCCTTGCGTTTATTCCCTATGACGCGAAACCACTGCGCGTTCGTTATGTGAGTAGAGCCAATCCAAAATACCTCTCCTGTATTTAGACGACATTCTATCATCTCCAATAAAACGTCCTCACCAAGATCAAAGACGAATGACTGCGAGTGTTTTCCTTGCTGGAAAAAATGACTAGTCAGAAAGTAAAGTGCCGAAACGCCAATAGTAGCCGAAAGCGCGGCAATAACGGCGCGGCGCGTTGTTTTTATCCGCTGCTGACGTGCCTTAGCCAACAGCGTCTTCTCAACAAACTCAACGAGACGTACAGGTCTTTTCGCTAGATCCGCCTCAAGCATTGGCGGCAGAATTTCACGCCACGGACCATCCAACGGCTCAAGGAGTCTTAACACATCCGTCCCTGACTGGTACCAGATGCCGGTTAGAAGTTTGAAAAACACGACACCGAGCGCATAAACATCAGAGGCGGGGATTGCCTCTTCTCCGCTTAAAATCTCAGGAGCGAGATACCCGCCCGTCCCCATAAGAACTTTCTTATCGTCACCCTTTTCGCCTACGACTACCGTGCGCTCGACTCCTATC
>JAGBZX010000022.1 GCA_017628025.1 Kiritimatiellia bacterium
GTTTTATCTAAATTTGGCACAGGAAGGTCAGACCTATTTGTGCCAAAATTTGTGCCGGTTAGGTAGGCGGTGATGCCGACAGATATGGCGACGAGCGCGAGTAGGATTATCACTACTCGCCTGCGAACGCCGCGGATTTCGCCATTAGCCTTAGAGCCATCTGCCGCGGTAACTTTAATCGCTTTAATACCCTTGGCGCGTAACGCGGCAAAAACCTCTTCGCGAGATGCGGCATTCATCGTTTCTTCATGCCGCACCCCATCAGAGGTTTTATATGCGTAAGTGTATTTCATACTCGACTTGTTTTCTCTCTCAAGATATGATATAATCTTCGTGAACTCTTAAAGGGGTTCATATCCAGCCGCAAGGTTCTGCCAACGCGGAGCGGGGTCTCGAATCGAAAGGTTCGAGACCTTAGCAATTTTAAGGAGTGCTGATGAAAACGATTGCATATATTGATGGTGGAAATCTCTATTACGGACTTCTTCGTGGACACGCGGCATTTAAATGGCTTGACCTCATTGCACTTGCTAAAAAACTTCTTGATTCGAATCATGAACTTGTTGAAGTCAAATACTTCACTGCACGAACAAAAACCTATCCTTACGATGCCGCCGCTATTGAAAGACAAAATATTTATCTTCAAGCGTTGATTGCGTATGGTGGAGTAAGCATTATTGAAGGTTACTACAATAAAAACAAGGTTTGGATTCCTGCTGTCAGCCAGGAATGTCGTGACTGCGCCATATCCACTAATGGATATGTTCATGCTATGAAAATGGAAGAAAAGCGAACCGATGTCAATATTGTGACAGAACTTCTCAGAGATGCTTATAATAATGCTGCTGATTCGTTTATGCTGATTAGTGGGGATGCCGACTTCACAGCTCCGCTGGATCTTGTTCGAAAGGAACTCGGTAAACAAGTTCTTGTTTTCAATCCTCACAAACGCGCTACCGACCTTCGCTTTCACTCGACTTTTTGCAAGGATATTCCTCGTAGACTTCCTTTGGAATGTCAATTGCCTAACGAAATTCCGCTCCCGAATGGGCGAGTTATTCGCCGTCCTCAAGCTTGGTCTTGAAATTCTATGACGTAAAAAGCGCATTAGTTTACTATTGCATCACCAATTGTTTTGAGGGAAAAGGGAAGTGGGAAGAGGGAAGAGGTATTTTGTTGGGTACGAATCTTTATTGCTCACGCGAAGTTCGCTAAGTTCGCGAAGTTTTTTGGGAGCAGAAGAGGAATGAAACTCTTCCCACTTCCCTCTTCCCATTTCCCTCTTCCCTATTACCTCCCTTTCTTAGGATCGAATTCAATCTTCATTGGATTCTTCGGAGTAGCGTGAACCTTATCCCAAATAGCCTTTTGCCATTCATTAGAAGGCTGAGGAGCCCAACCCTCTGCACAAGCTTGTCTGTATGTTCTTACTTGGAATGTTTTAATTCCAGAGTCACGTAAGAAGCCTTGGACTGTCAAGAGGACATCTCCAGGAATGTGCTTTAATTGTATTTTATCAAAGTCCTTTTCCTCGGTAACTTGGCTAAGTAAATGCCCTGTAGAAGCCCTATTCCCAGCTCCACAAACAAGGCATAATGCCCTAGCTATGCAAGCTTGTACTTTATTTTCTGAAAGATTGGAAATAAGGGATGTATTTATAATAGCAAATCGTTGATCAGGTACAGTAACGAGCATCGGCATCGATTCATCAGCTATGAGAAATACACCTGCTGTAGCTTTTTGATTTTTCAATATCGAAGCGCCTTGGTTAAGGCTAACCTGATCAACATTATGAATCTTGTACTGAACCCTCAATTCTTCACTAATTTTTTTAGCTGCATTATCTAATGATTGTGTGGAGATCTTGCTGTTAGCATTGACAAATAAAATATGGCCTTCGCCAGTTCCAGGCTTTTTAACGAATCCGCCATATTTCTTCGTCATTACCTCCTCACGTCTATTTGCAAAACCCTCGGATACTTTTGGCTTCTTGGCTTTATCAATCTCACCGAAGGTAACAGACGCTAGTGTAGCAATTGCTATAAGAATAGGGTATTTCATTCATTCTCCTCTATTTGTTGTGCTTGTTGTTCTTTTTTAAGACGTGCTTTTATAGCCCATAATTTTGGACACGCTAATGGTTTAGCGCCTCGTTTTGCAAGTAATTCATTAGCGGCAGCTGTAAAATCTTCTAAGTCTTGAGGCGTATAACTGCTATCTCTTTGAATCTTAGCTA
>JAGBZX010000023.1 GCA_017628025.1 Kiritimatiellia bacterium
ACAGTATTGCCCTGACAATCGATAACTCCTGCAAATTCAGGAATAATCTGCGAAACACTGCCAGAACCTATTTTTTTGAGGCGAATAAGAAGAATATACCTCGAATAAAACTTTTTCTGCACATATGTCGCATATGGTGCAGCATCAAGGCCAGCATTAGACTTGCCGATAATAGAAGCACTCTCCCCAAGACCAAATGCAATAAGTGGTCCTCCGGTAGCAGCAACTTCTGCCCGCACTTTTGCCGCATCATAACTTGCTCCCCAATCGGCTGTATTCATAAGCTCCTGACCGCACGCTTGGTAAATAGGACGAGCTAAATCACACATTGGATTAATCGCTGCAACAGTCATCCTATTAGTAAGAAGCGTAGCAACGCAAGCGGAATCATTAGCATCAAGCCCATCTGAAGCATTTATAACCGAGCCGTCACCATATGGACGCTGGGTAGGGTAATGGCTACTAGGGTAAGCATTAGCAGCTGCATCAGCATAAGCTGTATGAGCCATGACATGTTTTAACCCAAGACAAAGATCCAAGGCGGCAACTTCAGCTGCAGAAAGGCCATATGGGCAAAGTAGTTTACCTAATTCTGGGGCGACGCCAGAATTGCGCTCTGCGCGATAAGCGCCATCTTGATCGTCTTCAAAGGGACCAGTATAAAGCCATGTATTATCAAAAACAGTATTGCCGCTAGATTTTGCATAATTGCCATCAAGATTGAAATCACCTTCTTTCTCCGACCAAATTGGCGCGCCGCCGCTTCCTGCATAAACTAACGAGTCTAGCCTATTAAGGCGCCCACCGGCAGCAATATACGCAGAAACAGCGCGTTCAACGGCTTTTTGATTGGCTAGCGAAACCTTGCGCGCAGATGACTCACGAACACCACCAAGTTTATTAACTGCCAAAGTGGAAATAATAGCTATTAAAGCTACAACCATCAAAAGTTCTATTAAAGTAAATGCTTTTTTCATCTAAAATCTCCCTTTATTAGTAATAACGCCACCATTTACAGAAAGGTTCATTTATTTAAGAATATTTTTTGCATCATCTTCAAGATTATGATCGCGATCTAACTTGTGAACACCAAGATCTTTAGCACCATCGGCTACAGGATGAGTAGAGAGAAGTTTAAGAAGTTCTTCTGACACCTTTCCGCCCTCCATCGGCGTAAGAATTACATGAGGCTTAATAAGAACGACTAGCTCGGTTCTTTCCTTTACTTTTTCTGTTCCTCTAAATAGCCACCCTAACCCAGGTATCGAGCCAAGAACTGGTGTGCGCCAATACTTAAGGCTATCCGTTTCTCGAACAAGCCCTCCAGCCATTACGGACATACCGTCTTTTGCTATAAAAGTACCGGCAAGCGAACGTGATTCGATATATTGAATTTGCTTATCTACCCCGTTGCCATAAGAGTCATATACTGGAACAGGAGCTGTTTCGGCACTAATCTCGCTATTTTCTTGCAAAAGCCTTAGCGTTACTGTTTTGTCGGCATTTATATTGGGACTAACTAGAAGCATTGTACCAACATCCTTCTTTTCAATCTGTGGGACAGTTGGCACATTTTGAGTCTGCGAATCATTCATCACACTGCTACCTGCTGTCCAGCCAGTAATAAGAGGATACTCTTTACCACAAAAAATACGCGAAACTTCATTGTTAGCCACTAGAAGAGTGGGGGTAGCTAAAACTTTAACCTTGCCATCTTGTTGTAACAACTTAATATTCGCATCTATTGTGTCATTTACTACTCTAAATGCAAATGTGGGAGCAAATGAATCTCTAGCACCTGGCTCGATTGTTGCAGTAAGAGAGCCCATATTGCCCACCGAATGCGTATCTCGATTAAATGCATATTCAAATTTAGCTGAATAATCATCGTTTATCGATAATTCCAAAATTTTAAGCTCCATCAAAACCATTGGCGTAGGAACATCTAACTTCTTTACGATATTGCGTATTTCGTCCATTACGCGGACATCACTAGTCCTGACAACTAGCATATTATTCTTGCGAGATATTGTCACAAATATATTGGCTGATGACGGCGTAATCTGACTTCTTGCCGCTTGTATAAGATTAGTATTTCCTGATTGATATGCAGCCTCTAAAAGTCTAGCCTCCTCTGGCGCTAAACGATTTTGCATCTGCCCACCGATACCTCTTGAGCGTCTATGCAACTGATCCCACTGAGAAATCGCCGAAGATGCGGCGCCTCTTGAAAAAGAAAACATTCCACCCGAAGAACCGACACTTGCTGCCGTCGTTTGAGGTGCTTGCATATCCATAAATTGAGAGCCGCCATTTTCCTCTATGACTCTAAAACGTCTAAAGCGGCGAGAAAGGTCATATTCGTCATCCTCATTAAACTCCTCTTCGCCTAATGAAAGAAATGTGCGATCTGGATGAAGCCCATAAATTACACTCGCTACCTCTATGACATTAGGATAAAGAAGAGTAAACATTTCTACGGCTTCTTCGCGAAACGTATTCAAGTTTTCTGCATACTCAGCCATCGTCATAACTCGAATAATTCTACCTGTTGGCTCTCGTCTAAACCAAAGCCCAGTAGCGCGACAAATTTCTTCAACAACTTCCGACGCAGTAACATTACGTAAAAAAACAGTAACTAACTTTTCTGCTGCTTTGTCAGATACGCTTATATTAACACCAGTTTGATCAGAAATAAGTCTAGCTATTAAGCTTATAGCAACAGCCTTGCTTTCAATATAAGAGAGAAATTCTTCTGGAACCTTTTCTGGCATAGCAAGCGGAGTGAAAGAGCCTGCAATAAAAACAGCAGAGCGACCTTTAGCTGATGAATCAAGCTCTACACCAGAAGATGTAACACTTTTTATTGAAAGATTTACATTAACTCCATCAATGCTTCGTCTTAAATAAGAGCCCTTTCTAACTAATGTTGCACTATTAGCATCTGTGCCAACAAGCGCAACTCCTTCA
The DNA here is from genome assembly GCA_017628025.1 of Kiritimatiellia bacterium. Taxonomy (GTDB): domain Bacteria; phylum Verrucomicrobiota; class Kiritimatiellia; order RFP12; family UBA1067; genus UBA1067. Next base: position 2,971 of record JAGBZX010000023.1, read on the forward strand.
CCAGCAGCTCCTACTACTAAGGCTTGTAAGCCCATCGACTTACCATCGGCTATACGCTCTGTTAAAACATCAGCCATTTCCTTCGAAGCAATCGTAGGGTCTAATTGAGTTACTGGCGCTTTTGCATAAAGGCCCAACACTCCTAAAGCAAATGATGTCAGTAAAAACACTTTCATAATTTTCTCCTTATTAATTTGCGCTTGCAATAGCGAATAGCGCCATAAAAAACGCAATATAAACAAAACCTACAATTATGCCTGTAACTAATATCATTACCGGCTCAATCAACATACCAAACCGTTTTACTGCTAGATGCAGCATCATCTCATGAAAACGAGCGGTCTCACCAAACGACTCTGGCAACGATCCGCCTGCTTCACCAACGGCCACCATACTTCTTAGCATCGGCATAAACTCCGTAGCTGGAGTTAATGAGTTTTCTAAAGTCATGCCGCGCATAACACTTTCTCTAGCTTCAGCTATTCTTCTACGTAATCGCATATTAGGTAACAATCTAGCACATACTGCTAATGAATCAAGTAGCGTCACTCCTGAATCAATCATTATTTTCATTGATCTGGAAAAAAGAGCAGTGCCAGAAAGACGCAAAATTCGCCCCGTAATGGGTATGCGCAAGAGAAAAGCATCTTGCAATTCTCTGCCGCGAGAAGTCAAACGAATTGCAAACCATAAACCAACTAGGCAAACGAGCGAGATGATTATTACAATGGCATTTTCAATTGTCCAATCGGAAAAATTCATTAGCATCTGAGTTATTGGCGGCAACGCTCCTCCACTTGAGCGCAAAAACTCACCTAATTTGGGTATTACAGAAACAACGAGATATGCACTTACTCCAAAAGCCATTATTACAGCCAAAGAAGGATATAATAGCGCGTTCATAACGGCAGTTTTTAACTCACGCCTAGACTCAAGTTGATCTGCCGCGCGAGCAAGAGATATTCCTAATTCACCTGACTTCTCTCCTACCTCTGCCAAACGCACAACCATCTCATCAAAGTACCCCTTATGACGCGAAAGCGAATCTGCAAATGAGTCACCCCTATATACCATCTGACGAACGCTGTACCACACCTTGCGACTACGAAAGCTTTGGGATTGCTCTTCAACTGTCTTTAACGCGTTTGAAAGTGTTACAGCACTTTTAAGCATTGATGATATCTGACGTAGAGCTGTCTCTAGCTCCATCTGTGAAGCACGTCTAAAAACAAATTTCTCATTTGGAATTTCCTGTACAGCTAAAACAAGCATCCCTTCTGAGCGAACAGCCTCAGCAGCAGAAATGGCATCTTCTGCACGCTTTACAAAAGTAAGCGTCTTAGCGGAATTTGTTCTAGCTGTTATTTTAAAATCCTTCATTATCCTAATACTCTAGCAACTTCTGCCGGCGTAGTTATGCCCAAAGCGATTTTATTTAATGCATCTTGCTTCATTGAAGTTGAAAGCCCATCGGAAGGAGAATAAAGCTCAAATAAGCCGGTTCTGCCGCGATACCCTCGCCCACCACATTCGCTACAACAAGCTCCTTCAAGTGTTTTAGCCTGACATTTGGGACAGAGCTTTCTAACAAGCCTTTGTGCAACAACTAACCTTAAAACTGAAGAAAGAAGCGCCTGCTCTAGCCCCATGTCAACTAGGCGCTGAGCAGCAGATTTTGCATCATTTGTATGAAGCGTTGACAAAACAAGATGCCCTGTTAAAGAAGCTTTAACTGCCGCGTCTAAGCTGTCTTTATCTCTTATCTCGCCAATCATAACAACATCTGGATCATGACGAAGAATAGACTTAAGCGCCTTACTAAAATTAACCTTATCTGCACTATCAACTTCCGCCTGCGCTACCCCTGGTATTTCGTATTCAACAGGGTCTTCGACTGTTATTATATTTGGCGATGACCTTTTAAGAAGTTCCAAAATCGCTGCATAAAGAGTCGTCGTCTTGCCGCTACCAGTAGGACCAGTTAACAACACTAACCCATGGGGACGATTAAGGACTTCGTCAAACACCTTGCGATTATCATCTGAAAGCCCCAACTCGTCTAACGAATACCTTCTGCCTCCTGATTGCAAAAGCCTTAATGTTACTCTCTCTCCATGACGCACTGGCAATGTAGCCATACGCACATCTAACGGCTCCATCGAGCCAACGCCTGCCATGCGCCACGAAAAGCCGCCATCCTGTGGAGCGCGGCGCTCGGCGATATCCAAAGATGACAATACCTTTAATCTACTAACTAAGGCGCTTTGCATCGCATGAGGAATGCGTAGCACTTCTTCAAGAATGCCATCAATTCTAAAACGCACCCTTACGCCATGTGCCTGCGGATCTATATGCACATCAGAAGCTCCAGAAATTAGTCCTGCTCTCAAAATACGATCGACTAATTGGACACTATCAGTAAGTGCTTCTGCGCGATTAAGAAGCTCTTTAACGCTCAACATACTCTAGCCTCCCTTTTAACATATCCGGATTCTTACTAAGCGACCTGGCAACCCGCTCATCAATTCTTCCAGAAGTTATAAGCTCTGCTAGAGACTTATCTAGCGTTCGCATACCTTGTTGCGCTCCCGTTTCTATTACGGAATAAAGCTGCTGAGATCTACCTGTAGCTATGAGATTTGCAGCGGCTGTTGTGTTAATTAATAATTCACACGCCACACACCTACCCTCTCCTGCTAAGGACGGTAGAAGATGTTGCGCCAAAACACCTTTTAAAACTAACGAAAGCTGATGTCTAATGCTATTTTGTTCTTCTGGCGGAAAAACTGCCACTAATCTTTCAACTGCTCCTGCCGAATCTGACGCGTGTAATGTAGCTAAAACCAAATGCCCAGTTTCTGCCGCCCTAAGAGCTGTGCGGACAGTAGAAATATCACGCATCTCACCAATAAGAATAACATCTGGATCTTGTCTCATAGCATCAACTACAGCATCGTTAAAGCTAGAAACATCACGACCGACTTGACGCTGATTTACAAAACACTTCTTTGATTTATGAATATACTCAATCGGATCTTCAATAGTAATAATATGCCCACATCTATTAGTATTGATCTCGTCAATCATCGTTGCAAGCGTCGTTGACTTACCGCTACCAGTAGGACCTGTAACAATTACTAAACCATCATTTTCAGCCGCCAAGCCTGCTACTCTTTGTGGCAGGCCTAACTCTGCAAATGAACGCATAGTAGAATCAATGCGCCTTAAAGCTACACTGTGCCTATCAAAAGCTCTAAAGATATTAAATCTAAAGCGAGCGCCTGTAGGGCTAGTAAGAGCACCATCTATCGAGCCATTCTTTAACAGCGTCATGCGTATACGCTCTGTCCCATCAGGACATCCTGCTGGCAGCGTATAAAGACCTAATTCCATAGCTATAGAATCAACTGCCTTCATATCATAAGGTTTTATATCACCTTTTTCTATGAGTTTGCCGTCTATTCTAAATCGCGGTGCAAAGCCTGCGTTAAGATGTAAGTCACTAGCCCCAAACTCTTCTGTTAGGGCAAATAAATTTTCAAGTATATTCGACATACTCATAACAAAACCTCTATTACCCATCTAGCAGAATGACCTAAAATTGTCATACCAACTTCTTCTGGAATAACAGCAACTCGATGATTTGATAATTTTTTAAGTGCTCGCATAACTGAAGGATATGTTCCAGAAAGAGTATATCTTCGAAGTTGCCCTTTGTAATTAGTAGCTAATTGAAACTCGTTAGCATTAGCCGAATTATCACGCTCTGAAGAACTAATACGCAAGATTTCTAGACCTGACTGTCGTAGTATATCTAAAACAATCGTTTCACGCTCAGCAAACGTAGAATCGATTGATGGCGATACGAGCTGTTGCGAGGGCTTTAAAAGTTTAGCATTTTCAAGTTTTAACTTTGACGCATCAAAACGCATCTGCGCTTTTTGATACTCCATCGGAAAATCATCAACTTCAATAAGTTTCAGATCTTCTTCCTGCAAACTGCGCAAACGTTTTAGCGCGTCATCGCGCCATATCCACCAATACAAAAATGCAGTTAAAATCGGTATAAGAACAGCTAGAAATACTTTGTCTTTTGTTCTAACTTCTAAAGCCATATTAACGCCCCCCTTCTAGAGGCTGCCCATCATACAAAAACGCACACGAGAAGCTTATGACAGAACCAGTATGATCTGCATTCATGCGCCCAGGGCTAGCTTTCCATTGTGCATGGCAAGCAGCTCTAGTAAGAGATAACATAGAAGCAGTACATGATTCAACTGACATTGAAGAGCCCTCTAATTCAACAGAAAAAGGCCCATTAGAATTAAACGCTTTTACAACCATTTGACCTGCACAGCCAGAGGCAACTTCTTCCATTAATGCCGAGTAGGCTTTTCTTTTAGCGGCAATTGACGCGCGGGCACTCTCAACTGCTTTACAAGACGCTTCTAAACGAGAAGCTTCTGCATTGTTATTTGATATTTTAGACTCTAATGAACGCAATTTAGCATCTATCGGGCGCCTAACTTCAATAGACGAAGAAAGAGTCTTTATCTTTCGCGAAAGAAGAAAAAAATCTGCCCCTATTACTACAACTAAAAGAGCAGAAAGTATAGAGGCAATCTTTATAAGTTTTTTCGCGTCAAAATTTTTAGAAGATTTACTTTTCCTCGTCACCGTAACATCAAAAATACGAACTGATGGATCATCGGAGAGAACTGTTTCAAACGAGACCTCTGCTTGACTACCAGCAATACCAGAAAAAGGCTCAACCTCATAAGCCAAGGCAGAAGCAATCTCGCTTTTGCTTAACCCATCAACTTGAAGAGCCGCCATGCTTACTCGTTGGCGGTAGACACTTGTTTTTTTCTCTTTTCTCTCACTCATGGCATTTTGATATTTATCAAATTATCACCAGGCTTAACATCAACAATACGCGGAACTGATGAGCATGAATCATAAATGACGCGTCTACCTGGCGTAAGACCTTCAAATTTAACTCCCATTGGATATGTCGCTTTTTCAAGGGCTCCTGTGATCAATCCATCAGCTGGGCCATACCAATAATAAGATATCAATTGACCAATGCTCTGACCACTTTCCGAAATAGGTTGTATAACAAGCGTACTCTTTGCTCCCTGGCTTGGCAATAATGAAAAAATCTCAGCTTCTAATTTCTTATTATTAGCACCATAACTTATTGCCGCAACGACTTCAGCATTTGTAAGGACAAGTCTTTCTAAGCCTGCCTCATCAACAACCTCAAGCTTATTGCCCCATGGGTCATAAAGTCTCGACGTTCTTCTAGGAAGCTTCAAATACGGACCGCGCCAGCCAGTAGGAACATAAACATTATGATTTTCTAGGCCCTTTGCCCCTTCAACAAGATTATCGTAAGTTGCACGCTTAAGCGCGTAAAAATATCCATTAGTTGGTGACAACCAAAGCTCAGAAAGAGTGCCGTCTACTGCGCGTGGCAGTCTCCCCATATCAGCAAGAAAACCAGTCGCTTCAGAAGAGATATCGTCTGAATAAATCGCCGCGGCAATATTATCCATAAGCTCTACAACTTTTTCTTGTGACTTTGATTCTCTTAAATGATAAAGTTCCCTCGTAGCAAGATGCGTTAGCACCGCTATGACCGCAAGCGTCACCACTAGCTCTAAAAGTGTAAACGCCCTATTCATTTATGATTATTTTCTCCCTCGTCGACATCGTTTCGAATCAAAAAACGGACTATATCATCTCCGCGAGCTGAATAGTCACCATCTATCAACCCTGCTTGCCTACTGATGCGCCGTGAGCGTTCACTCCAAGATGTATACCACAAATTTGTTGTATTTGCCGAAAAACATGGTGAATCTAGCCTACCATTGGGACCTGCTGAAACAACTCTAGCGTAATTAAACCTAACTTCATCTGAGAGATTTGTATTAGAAGTAAGCCCATTTGCAAATGCTTGGGGAGGCGGAATTTGAAGCACATATGGATTGCCCCATGGGTCAATAAGAACTCCCTCACCAGGAAAGCCATAAATAGAACAACCCTCTCTACGGTTTAAAAAATCATTTGGCAATCTTAAGCCCGAAAGATTAGGAAAAAAACCTCTTTGTTCAAATGTTAAGTCATCGGCAAATCGCTTATCAGTAGCAAAGGGAAATACTCCTGAAATATTTTTAATATATGGCCCGCGCCAACCGCGCATAGACGACGAATCAAATCTTAGAAATGCTTCTGGCGGAGCACAAAGTAGCTTTTGTGTATCATCAAGCCGTTCTACCTCAAGGCGGTCATAACCAACTAGCCCATAAACATTAGTACTAACAAAAAGGTTTGAAAGACGCATATTCGAAAGAGAAAAGCCAGGAATTCCTCGCATATCCTTAACATAGCCACTTTCTAAATTCATAAACGCATCAACCAGTACACGAAGATCATTTTCTGCTGCGATAATTTTAGATTTTTGAACAAAAGGAGTAATTTTTGAAACAGCCAACATGGCAATGAGCGAAATCACTGCCACAACAAGCGTTAGCTCTACTAAAGTAAAACCCCTTGGCTTAAATTTAAAAATACTATACATCTATACTTATAACGCCACCGCTAAGCAAAAAGTTCAAACTTATTTTATGCTAGACGGCGCGTTGAAGCCATAGACATAGAAACAGCTAAAACTAGAAGAATTGCGCCAATAAGAAGGAAAATAGCGAAATATTCATTCCATCTATCATACACATCAGAGTCAATTTTCGTCTTCTCTAGTTTATCAATCTCACGAAGCGCCTCCTCTAAGGCATTTCTGTCATTTAAATCAAAATAAACACCGCCTGTTTTTTCTGCTATAGACTTAAGTTGCGCCTCGTCAAATGATGTATTTTGATACATAACGCGCTCTGAGCCAAAAATATCTTTAACTAAAAATGGCGAATGACGAGAGGCCGTACCTACTCCTATCGTATATACCTTTATGCCCAACTCTGCAGCTGCCGCGGCAGCTTGCTCTGGCTGAACTGCTCCTACATTAGAAACACCATCTGAAAGCAATATAACAATTTTAGACTGAAGTGTAGAGTCTTTAAGCCTAGCTAATGCCACAGCCAACCCATCGCCTATAGCCGTCATTTGTTCGCCGCTGCCAGTTGGGACATCTATGGCAGACAAAACCTTCAGAAGTGCTTCGTGATCTAAGGTTAGTGGCACACGAGTAGAGGCATAACCACCAAATGCCACAAGCCCTATAAGGTCATCTGGTCTTTTGCGAACAAAGTCAGCGAATATCTTCTTAACCATCGCCAAACGTGACATTTCGATAGTGAAAGAACGCCTTCCCTCAAAGCATTCTTTTGGCGCAAAATCAAGCGCCAACATAGAGCCAGAAACATCCATCGTCATAGCAATAGCAATAGCGTCAATTGATTTCGTCTGTCGGGAAAGCGCTGTTCGAGGGCGCGCAGAAGCTATAACTAACATCAATAGCGATAGAAGTAAAACATACGGACTTAAAGACGACAAGAAAGCCCTCCACCCAGCAGAGGAGCCTTCAGGAATCCGTTGAAAAGCCGAAAACTTAATACCCCTATTTCGACCACGCCTAAAAAGCCGCCATGCTGCAATAGCAACTGGAAGAACTAATAGAAACATGAAAGGCGAGCCGAAATTCACGATTTGTCTCCTACTGAACGAGAACTATCACTTTGTAAGTATCGCTTGGCAGAGAGCGTCGCCTCATCCGCAGTTTCTGGTGTTGCAGAGACACCAGCAAACTTTACTAAATCGGCCGATTCAAGAAACTCCTTTAGCGAAGCAGTATCTGATAGTGTGGTTTTAATAGCGCTATATTCTTTTAAAAACTCCTCGGTCGTCATATGAGGAGCCTTCACTCCATACCTGCGCTGAATATAACGGCGCACTACCATCGTAAGTTCAATATAGAAATCCTTATACTTTCCTCTCCCGGGTAGACCCTTCTTTACTAGGCGATCTAATTCTACCCAAGCTCTTTCTATGGGGCTCATGCGATGCTCTTTAATACGACGGGCTATATACTTAACTGCAATTACAACTAGATATACTACTAAGGCCAATATAGATAGTATCCCCATAATGACACCAACCAACCCCCATGTCAAAGGCGGAAAATCTTTTTTAGGCATCACCTCCATTGGCCCTGTTACGCTTTCTCTTTCTGGAGGATTTTCAAAATAAAAAGGACCAAACCATTGACCACCTACGACAAACGGCTTAATTTTATACTCTTGACTGTAGGCTTCAGGGACCAATCTCCAATGGGAAAGCGTTTGACTCTCTTCAAAATCTTCTGCTACTATAAATCCTTTTACACGATCTCTAAGGTCTGGCAGCTTAATTTGGTCTTGATTTTTAGATGCAATCTTAAGCGTCAATAACAAACTGTGTGCTGGATTAATCTGATTTGTCTCTCCTTCAATGCAAACGCTAATACCAGATTTTTCTTGGGTAAAAAGAACTGACGCAAAAAGGAACGCCATAAGAAACTTAATCATTTGCGCCCCCTTAATTTAAAAAGTCTACGAACCTCATCGATATAACCACGGTCTGTAGAAATATCAAGACTGTCAATTGCATTTTTTCTAAAAAAAGAAAACAACTGCGAATGCTCATTTTGAGCAGCCGCGGCGAACGCTTCTCTAACTGATTTACTTGACGTGTCTACGAGTTTTAGCTCACCGGTTTCAGAATCTTCAATCTCAATTAGCCCTACATCTGGAAGTATTAGCTCTGCCGGATCAGAAACCGATACGCACACAACATCATGATGGCGCGCCGTAGTTCTAAGAAGATCCTGCCAATTGCCTTTCTGAATAAAATCACTAACAAGAAAGACTACCGCCTTGCGCTTTTGAACATTATTAAGAAACTTTAATGCCCCTTCAATATCTGTCCCACCTGAAGATTCATCCTCTGCAGCTAAAACCTCACGCACTAACCGCATCACGCTATCTCGCCCTTTCCGTGGCGGTATATATTTTACTATCTTATCTGAAAAAAGAACTAAGCCAATTTTATCTTGGTTGCGAATTGCCGTAAGTGCAAGTAAAGCTGTTATTTCTGCTGCCAACTCCATCTTAGATCGAGCTACAGAACCATATCCTTGTGAACCTGATACATCTACAAGAAAAAGAACAGTTAACTCACGCTCTTCACTGAAACGCTTTATATACGGCTCTCCGGTGCGCGCAGTCACATTCCAATCAATTGAGCGAACATCATCTCCAACTATATATGGACGCACCTCGTCAAACTCTACGCCTTGCCCTTTGAACGAGGAGTGATAATCACCTTGCAAGCGTTCATCAATAAGCCTATTAGTGAGGATACGAATTTTCCCCACCTTGGCCATCAATTCTTTTACATCGCGCGCCATTATGGGACTGGTACTGTAGATAAGATTGAATCTATAACCTTATCTGAAGAAATCCCTTCTGCCTCTGCTTCGTACGTAAGAAGTATACGATGTCTAAGAACATCATGCACAACTTCTTTAACGTCTTGAGGCGTTGCATACGCTCTACCATGGAGTAACGCATTGCCGCGAGAGGCAAGATTTAGTGCTAATGTAGCACGCGGCGAAGCACCATTTTGAATATGAGGGCTAGGCTCTCTGGTTTTAAAGACGATGTCAAGAATATAATCGCCTACTTTTTCATCACAGTAGACATTTTGTAAAGCTAATCTTAAATTTTTTATATCATTAATATCGCATATCTTTTGTGCTTGGGGCAGTTCTGCATTCTGAGCAAAACGCTGCATTATGCGCCTTTCATCATCTTTTCCTGGAGTCTCAACAAGACACTTGAACATAAAACGATCCACCTGCGCCTCAGGCAATGGATATGTGCCTTCTTGCTCAATAGGGTTTTGTGTTGCTAGCACAAGAAAAGGATCTGGTAGCGAATATGTCTCGTCACCAATAGTCACTTGCTTTTCTTGCATAGATTCCAGAAGTGCAGACTGAACTTTGGCAGGAGCGCGGTTGACTTCGTCAGCAAGAAGCATATTTGTAAATACAGGGCCTTTCTTAGGGAAAAACTCAGCTGTTTTAGGCGAATAAACTAGCGTTCCAACAACGTCTGCCGGCAATAAATCAGGAGTAAATGAAATACGCCTAAAATCAAGACCTAAAACTTTTGCAAGTGTATTAATAGAAAGAGTTTTAGCTAGTCCCGGCACACCTTCCAATAAAATATGTCCACCTGTTACTAGAGCGAGAATAAGCCTATCAATTAACTTCTCCTGCCCTACGATAACCTTAGAAACTTCTGCGCGAATTTTCTCTGCTAATTCTCTTTGTTCCTGAATACGCGTTGTTGCTTCTTTAAGATCCATTTTATCTCCTTAATATATGCTTAGTACGTGGAAGTATAGATAAGTTTCTCTAATGCTTCAATACGACTTTTTATTGATGGATGTGACGAAAAAAGCGACACATCTCTATCACCGGAAATACCAAAGGCCTTCATTGACGATGGCAATTGACTATTGCCAATTCCTTGGAGCCTTTTAAGGGCTAATATCATTGGCTGTGGCGACCCAATTAATTTCGCCGCGCCTGCATCTGCCGCATATTCTCTGCGGCGAGAATACCACATTACTATCATAGAAGCAAGAAGCCCAAGTACGATTTGAAGAGTATAATACACGGCAAAATAAACTAACGGAGAAGAACGCCTTGGATTCCCTTTTTGTTCGGTTGCTACAACTTGCGCAATAACGCGAGAAAGGAAAAGAACTACTGCGTTTAGAACTCCCTGTAGTAGAGTCATCGTGACCATATCGCCATTTGCTATATGACTAATTTCGTGACCTAGAACAGCGCGCAATTCTTCATGTTTCATACCAGTTACGAGTTCTGTGGAAACTGCAACTAACGCACTATTACGAAATGCGCCTGTCGCAAATGCATTAGGGGCGCCTTCATAAATTGCAACTTCTGGCATTGCGATACCTGCAGATTCAGAAAGGTTGGCAACTGTATCGACTATCCAGCGCTGGGCTTCACCTTCTGAGCCATCTATAACGACAGCGCCAGTGGACATTTTAGCTATAGGTTTTGAAAGCAGCAAGGATACAAAACTGCCGAGCATACCAAAAACTATGCTAAAGATAGCTATTGAACAAAGGTTGATTCCTCCATCGTCAGAGGCCCCCGAAGGGTCTATGCCACAAAAACAACAAAAGAGGTGATATGCTACTGCCAAAAGTAGCATAACAGCAATATTAACCAAAACAAATAATAAGATTCTTTTCATATCTTTAAGTATATCAAATTTGCACGAAAAATGTATATCTATCTGCGGATAAAGCGCTTTAATAAGGATGTAGAAATTGTTCCTAAGAGAAAACTAAAACAAAGGTACGAAATACCTCCTGCAGAAATACAAATACTTAATACTACAAACACATTGGATGAAGAAACAAATAATTCACGTGTAACTACAACAATAATAGCCATCAAGACGCTTGCTAAAGCTACCTTTAAAAGATACCCCACCGAAAAATCTACCTTGAGCGACTTATCTTTTCTACCTGTAAAATAAATAAGCAGTGCCGAACTTAAAAAAGAGCATACCACAGTAGATAATGCTAAACCTACATACCGATACTCTTCTGGTAGAAGACAAACAGCTAAAACATTTAAAATCGCATTTATAATTACACTAACAACAGAAACCTTAAGTGGAGTTTTCATATCCTTTTGAGCCTGAAACCAAGGAACAAGCGCTTTTTGAAGTCCAAAAAACGCTAATCCCGCCGTATATGCCATTACCGCTCGCGAAACTCGCATGGTATCAAGATCTGAAAATTTACCACCTTCATAAATAAGTGATGTTACCTCTGACGAAAGAACAAATAAACCTGCTGCAGCTGGCAACATCAAAAACATCTGATTATTTACAGACTCTCTAAAGGCAAGACGCGCCCCATTAATATCGCCTTTCGCAAAACAACCGGAAAAGGCCGGCAACAAAACTGTTCCAAACGAAACACCGATTATCCCCAATGGCAAATCCATTAACCGCTCAGCATAGGAAATAACTCCCGCAGCCCAAGGTGAAGCTGCTTGCGCTAAAACCTGATCAAGCATATAATTAATCTGTACCGCGCCAGCACCAAGAGCACCTATTCCAAGGTTACGCCAAACCAAGCGCACTTTCTCATTTCGCCAAAAAGAAAAAAGTGGCAACGGCTTAATTCCTGCTCGATACATACAAACGAAAATAAATGCCATTTGTGAGAAACCGCCAATAAGGACAGCCAATGATATATAACGAGCTCTAGCATCAAGACTAAGGGAATTTGATGGCAAAAAAAGTAAAATACTTAACGCTGCTATCCAAACAAGATTTAAAATTACAGGCATAAAACCTGACGCTTTAAACTTGCCTAACGAATTCAATACAGCCATACCAAATGCAGCAGCGCAAATTGCAAGCATGTACGGGAACAATATTGAGCACAGTTGAAGAATCAATACTCCGCGGGGCGAAGCAACATAATTCAAAAGAATTCCTGTAATAACAAAACACGACGCAACAAAAGATAAAAGAAGCATAGTGACCGTTGTCATCACGGCCCTAGCTAATTTCTCGGCTTGCTTATGTCCTTCATTTTCCAGACTATCTTTAAATACTGGAACAAATGCAGCAGTAAGAGCGCCCTCTCCAAAGAGTTTGCGCATCATATTGGGTAATGCAAAGGATAGCGCAAAAGCACTTTGCTCCATCCCAGCTCCCATGAGTCTGGATTGGAGCATTTCACGAATAAGCCCGAAAACACGGCTTAATGCCGTGAACGAACCAACTGCAAATGCGTTCTTTAGAACGCCAGCCATATCAGCGAAGATATTTCTTCACTATCGCTTCGTATTCATCGGCCTGAGCCTCCATCGACTCGACCATCTTAAACTGCGTGCGGCAACGCACAAGATTGTGATCATCATAGGCAGTGTGGAAATAAGTATCACCTGCAAGATAATCTGTAAGGAAACGTATACCGATAGTCATCGTAATAAGACGGGCAGAGAAAGCAAGATTTTCTTTTTCTGCATCAACAAGAAAGCCCGCTGACGAAGTATATCCGCGAACGAGAGCCTCAAAATATTCTTTCTTTGAATATACCTTTGAAAGATCCTTTTCATCTTCTGCCGCAGCAGCTGAAGATGTGCGAACCATATCACCAAAGTCGTATAATGCTGAGCCTGGCATCGTTGTGTCAAGATCAATAACAACATTAGAGCCGTCAGGAGCAAGCATCACATTGTTAATTTTAGTATCATTGTGAGTTGTCCTTACTGGCATATCACCAGAAGCCATAAGGTCTACAATCTTAGAGGCCATCGCGCGGCGGCGTTCAACAAACTCCAACTCGCGAGCAACGAGCGCTTTACGACCTTTAATATCTGCCGCTGCCGCCTCATCAAGTAGACGAATCCTGTCGGGCGTATCGTGAAAACGCTTTAAGACTGGCTTAAGGGCTGGCGCTGGTAAATCGGCCATGTCGTTTTGAAACTTTGCATAAGCCTTCGCCACAAACTCTGCCTGCTCAGTACTGGTGACTAAATCTGTTGAAGTATATCCTTCGAGAAAGTCATAAATACGCCACGGATTTTCATAGCCTATTACATCAAGCGTTTTAACACCTTTTGCTTTTAGGTGTCCCGTTATGCGAAGGATGTTTTCTTTAAGGATTTCAGCGGGAAACGCATCAGAGACACGTTGCAATATATATTTCCTTCCTGCAGCGGTTTCAACTTTGAAAGTATCATTGATATGGCCTGAGCCATAACGCTCAACCGATATTGAATCGGTAACTCCCATCGAGGACAACGCTGCGTTAAGAATTTCTTTTGTATACTGCTTGGTGCTCATAATGCGCCTCCGCGTGTTTTCTATTAATTACTTGCTCTTTTTAATAACTGGTATCTGCGCTGCTGCAACGCTCTGACCAAGGCGACGAGCCTTTTCATCTGGCATAAAGATATCAATCTTTTCAGCCCATTCAGGATAAACATCCTTTAGCATAGCCTTAGCAGATTCAAGAATAATCGTACCACCAACACCAGATGTGACGCGGCCAAGAATCATCATATTCTCGTAATCATAGAATTCATTGTACCAAGGAATTGCATGAGCAAGGAATCTACCAATCTGGAGATAGACCTTAACAGCCTTCTCGTCACCCTTCTCCATAGCAGCCTGCACAACTTTAAGACGCTCTGGAAGTTTCATCGACTTCGGGAACTTAAAGCCATATTTCTCTGCAAGCCAGTTAACTGCCTGCTGTGAGAACGCCATGGCGCCGACGCCATAGTCGCCAGACCACTCGTCCTTAGGAGCACATGGATTAAAATCAACAGGAGCAAACGCAAGCTCGCAAATGCGGCCAGTCATATTGCGCTTAGGATCAACATAACCAACAGCCTCAGAGGAGCCCATCGCTACACCAAGAATGCCCTGCTTATTCATCGAAATCATACCAGCAAGAGCTGTAACGTCACCGTCATTATATACAGCAAAAGGAACTCCCCAGTCCTTCTCGATGCGATAGAACATATTCTGAGCCGTCTCGAATTTTTCAGGATTCTTTTCTTTTACAGCTCTGAAAAGCGAAGCAAGACCAAGCTTTTGACCAACAAGCACGCCTGCAGTAGAGCCACCAATAGCATCTACGCGACCGAGAGTAGCGGCAGCTTCTTTAAGCCCTGCTGTGAGATGGTTGTAATGATATTCAGGATCAGCGTGATTGCGGGGATCCCATGGAAATTCCTTAGAGAAAACCACCTTACCCTTCTTAAGAGCAGAAATCTTAAAGTCACTAGCACCTAAGTCAAAACCGATACGATTACCATCTGCAACAGTCTTTACCTGGTTGAGCTTTTCATTCATCTCAGGCATACGGTTAGCAGGAACAACTTCAACCTCAACCTTGCGACCATAAATCGAAGAGAAGAAATCGAAATCAAATGCTCTAGCACCCTTCTTTGAATAGGCACGCTTTAATGGCTTTACGATAGCCTCTGGGCCAGAGAGCCAAAGCTTCCAACCACCAGCTGCCCAAAGAGAGAACTTTACAATACGTTCAACGACATGAGCAACATACTTGACCGCCGAAGGATCAAGGCGCTTAGGAATAGGAAGATCATAACGGAACACCTTACCTTCTTCGCGCTCCCATGCGATAGAAACGAGATCGCAGTCATTTTCGATACCATCGAAGATGCGCCACAATGACGGCATAGGCGCCATAAAACCACAATCTTTACCTTTGCATTTACCACAGCTACAGCTCATTTTGTTCTCCTATTTTTTATCTGTCCTTTAACGCGACATAGTCGCACGGATGAAATATCGGTTTAAAGGCTGGTCTAATAATAGGCCCATCGTTAACTAACTCTTCCATACGATGAGCACACCACGAAACGCAACGCGCAACAGCAAAAAGCGGCGTATAAAGTTCGCGTGGTATACCAAGCATGTCATAGACAAAACCAGAATACATGTCAACGTTTGCACAAATCTCCGCGGCGCGTGGGTGACGAGCGCGGATGAGCTCTGGACCTCTTTTTTCAATCAACTCTAATAGATGTAACTCATCTTCTCGTTTTTGCTCTCTGGCCAAGGCTTTTGCCTTGTTATGAAGAAGCTCGGCTCTAGGATCTGATAGCGTATAAATAGCATGCCCTAGCCCATAAATAAGTCCTGAGCCATCACCAGCTTTGCGAGCAACAACTCGCTCTAAATACTTAGTGACTTCTTTCTCGTTAGTTATATCTTTGACATTTTCTTTAATTTCATCAAATTGCCTCATCACGCGAAGGTTCGCTCCACCATGACGAAAACCCTTTAAAGAAAGAATAGAAGCAGCAATAGATGAATAAATGTCAGAACGCGAAGATGTAACTACGTGGGTTGTAAATGAGGAGTTATTACCGCCACCGTGTTCTGCATGAAGCACCAACGCCAAATCAAGAAGTTCTGCCTCAAGGCGTGTATACTTACCATTGCTACGCACTAACTTAAGGAAATTCTCCGCCGTTGACTTCTCTGGATCCGGATTGCGGATAAACATCGACCTACCGTCGTGATAATGCCGCTTTGCTTGATATGAATAAGCGGCAATAACTGGCATAGCACTTATTAAGTCAACTGATTGCGCCAAGCAATTTTCAATGGACAAATCATCTGGAATGCCCCTACGATCAAAAGCATACGCAAAAAGCACAGCTCGCGCCATAGAGTTCATCAAATCCCTCGACGGATTACTCATTATAGCATTATCGCGAAATCCATCAGAAAGTTGACGGAACTGACCGAGCTTTTGTTGCCACTTATCTAATTGAGATTGTGTCGGTAGCGAACCAAAAAGCAAAAGATAGGCCGTCTCTTCGTAACCAAAGCGATGCTCCTTGCGATCTGCCGCAACTATATCTCGCACATTTATGCCGCGATAATAAAGCTCACCGTGTATAGGTTGTTTTTCGCCTTCGTTCATGACATAACCATGAACATTGCCTACAGTAGTCAATCCAGCTAAAACGCCTGTACCATTCTCGTCACGAAGCCCACGTTTAACCCCAAAGCGAGAATAAAACTCAGCAGGAATCTTATTCGCTTTGCGGATAAGATTTGCCTTTTTCTCTAACCAACTATCACTAATCTTCTGCTTTGACATCTAAGTAAATATATCTCCTTG
The DNA here is from genome assembly GCA_017628025.1 of Kiritimatiellia bacterium. Taxonomy (GTDB): domain Bacteria; phylum Verrucomicrobiota; class Kiritimatiellia; order RFP12; family UBA1067; genus UBA1067. The sequence goes on from JAGBZX010000023.1 coordinate 19,702, forward strand.
CAAATATTAATGTATATTATACCTAAAAAGTACAATATACGCAAGTGAAAGCTAGACTTTTAACGACTTACAGAATTCATTTCGTCAAGAATAGCTCTCGCTGCAGCCGCTGGGTCTGGCGCGCCAAGAATAGGCCTACCGACTACTAGATGTGTTGCGCCATCAGCAACTGCGGACGCAGGCGTTGCAACGCGCTTTTGGTCGCCAACTTGCGCACCTGCTGGGCGGACACCTGGCGTGACAAAAACTACTCCTGGCTCAAAAGACTTTGAAAGGATACCAACTTCATTTGGACTACAAACAACACCATGCGCACCTGATGAAATTGCAAGTTTTGCTAGAGATGAAACCTGCTCGGCAGGCGTAATACCTTTTACGCCAATATCGCAAAGATCAGCTTGATCCATTGACGTTAAAACTGTAACCGCTAAAATCTTTGGTCCATTTGCACCAAACTCTGCAGCAGCTTCCGCGGCTGCTTTAATCATTTGCGAAGCGCCAGTAGAATGAATCGTTGTAAGATCAACACCAAGCCTGCCGACACTTCTTACCGCTCTTTCAACAGTACGCGGAATATCGTGAAATTTAAGATCAAGAAAAACCTTTTTACCAAGATCTTTTACAGCCTTAACAACATCGAGCCCTTCCGCGGTGAAAAGCTCTAAACCAATTTTATAAAACCCAACATCTGGTCCGATTAAACGAATTTTCTCAACCGCTTCATTGCGATCTGAAACATCAAGTGCAACTATTAATTCAGCCATTTCACACCTCCATTAATTTTAAAATACACCTAACCTGCCTTGCAAAGCTCGTTTTAGCGTAAGAGAGTCTGAATACGCAATCCCAGAATCGGCAGGTAAGCCAAAAGCCAAACGAGTAACTTTTACTTTGGTTGAGCGAAGAACTTCAGCAATATAGCTTGCTGTAGCATCTCCATCCATATCGGTAGATAGAGCCAATACTACCTCTTGAAAGTCTTCCTGAGAAATCCTCTCTAGAAGTTCTTTTATTCTTATGTTTTCTGGCCCCACACGATGCATGGGGGAAAGCTTACCGCCCAATGAATGATAGCGCCCCTTAAACGCACCTGTTGACTCAATCTGAACAATGTCTTGAGGCTCTTCTACAACACAAAGAACACCCGTTGCGCGCTGTAAGTCAGTGCAGTTTTGACAAGGATCTGCTGACTTAACAGTAAATGCTCCGCACCTAGTACAAAGCTTTACCTCGCGCTCTGCAGCCTCAAGCGCAGCAACAAGTGGCTTTAGAAGCCTATCCGGTTCGCGTAAAAGCGCTAGCGCTGCGCGCATCGAACTTTTACGCCCGAAACCGGGAAGCTTTGAAAGGCACCTCTCAAGCTCAAGTGCCGGAGCTAGCATCACTTACCAAAAAGCCCAGCGCCACCGCCAGCACGCATCATATCAAGCATGCGCTTTTGCGTTTCTTCTTTTGTACGCTTAAGAGCACCATTCATAACATTGAGAAGCATCGTCTCAAAGCGAGCACTCTTGCCAGCAATCACTTCTGCATAAGCTTCAGGTTCAACCTTTATGCTTTCAATCGACATATCGCCTTTAGCGATAATCGTAATGCCGCCATTTGAGTATTCTGCGGTAATCTTTTTTACTTCAGCTTCCATGCGTTTTGCTTCATTACGCATCTGAAGCGCCTGTTTCATTTGATCCATTATACCCATATTAAAACAACTCCTTTCCAGAAAGATCACGGTATGCTTTAAGATAAATCTCGCGTGTGCGAGAAATTACATCTTCGGGCAACTCTGGCCCCGGAGGCTGATGATTGAAGTTTATAGAATCAAGCCAATCGCGAACATACTGTTTATCAAGCGATGGTGGATTTGATCCTACCGCATAACTCTCAACTGGCCAGAAGCGAGAAGAGTCTGGCGTAAGAACTTCGTCTGCAAGAATAAGCGAGCCATCGTCATCAATGCCGAACTCAAACTTTGTATCAGCAATAATAATACCCTTCTCGCGTGCGTAATCAGCCGCCTTAGAATAAAGAGACTTTGTGGCGTCTCTTAGTTTTTCCGCTGTCTCTAAACCAACAACGCGCACTGTCTCTTCAAAATTAATCGCCTCATCGTGGTCGCCAATCTCGGCCTTAGTTGTAGGCGTAAAAAGAACCTCGTCAAGTTTAGAGGCGTTCTCATAGCCAGCACGGAGCTTTTCACCGTTTACCGTGCCTGCTTTCTGATATTCCTTCCAACCTGAACCAGTAAGATAGCCGCGGGCGATACACTCTACCTCAAGCATCTTTACCTTTTTAACGAGCATTGAACGACCGCGCAAATCTTCACGGTATGGGGCCAAAACTTCTGGATACTCATCAACATTAGCTGTAACTAAGTGATTCTTTACACCTAGGAAATCAAGCCAGAAAAGAGAAAGTTGATTAAGCACCTTGCCCTTATCTGGCACTCCATTAGGAAGAATCACATCGAATGCGCTAATACGGTCTGTTACAACCATAAGAAGCGTATCACCAAGATCAAACACATCGCGAACCTTGCCAGACTTGCATTCAAGCCCTGGTATGCGACACTCAAGAAGAGCGTTATTTTTGTCGTATTTCATAGTTCTATGTATTATATCATAATTTCAGTGCTTTGAACTATGCTCTCATAGCTCTTATTACTTCTTAGCTGCGTGATCAAGAACCTTACGATGTTCGCGCTTTAGGAAATCATTGTCAAACTTCAACACCTTTCTATCATATGTCAAAAGGCCATTGATTTCTATCTCTACGTCTGTAGTCTGGGTGTAAATAACGCCTGCTAGGCCTACATCAATCATAGGAAGAAGTTTATCCATCAAGCCAGTATATGCCTTTTGAAGACCTTCTTTTGTTGAAGTATCAGCAACACCACCATAGCCCCATGTCTTTTGGTCAAACATCATATGACCTTTAACTGGTTGGCCCAAACCGCCAAATTCGCCAAGAAGCGAAATTCTATGTACACGATTTGAAGCCTGACCTGGACCGCGATATATATGATGGTCTACAATATCGGAACTAGGATTTTCTAATTCTTTACTAAACCATTGAGTATCTTTCTTGCCAGGATTACCACCTTCATAATCAAACCAGCCACTAGGACCATCAACTAATCTTGTTGGATCATAAGACTTTGTCCACCTAAGAGTATCAGCAGTGCGTCGAGCATCTGGCTGCCCCCAGCCTTCATTATAAGGCACCCATACGCAAATAGAAGGAACTTTCTTTAATAGATCAATTTCTTCCTTCCATTCGCGACGGAACATGCCATAACGCTGAAGATTTTTCTTTCTATCAAAGTTATTCATATTACCAACTGGTGAAGGAGCATCTTGCATAAGCACTAAGCCAATCTTGTCACAAAGTGCATAATAACGACGTGGTTCAACCTTGATATGTTTACGCATAGTATTGTAACCAGCATTCTTAAGCGTCATAATGTCGAAAAGCATAGCTTCTTCTGATGGCGGAGTAAGAAGCCCATCAGGCCACCAACCTTGATCAAGAGTACCAAGAACGAAAAACTCTTTGTTATTTAGAGCAAAACGCCAATGACCATTTGCATCTTTTATTTTACCAAACTTACGCATTGCAAAATAGCCCTCAACCTTATCAACGCCGCATTTAGCCGTAAACGCATAGAGATTGGGAGAATCAGGAGACCATAACTTGAAATCTTCAGGCATCTTTACTGTAACTGCGCGACCTGCACGAGTTGTAACAGTTTTGATAACTTTATCTGAAACATTTGGACCGTTATGAACGAGCACTTCGACATTTGCATATGGCTCATCACCCGCCACTTCAAAATCAAACGTTATTTCTCCTTTGTCAATATCAGGAACTACATTATAGTCTTTAATATATGTCGCAGGAACTTTCTCTAACCATACCGTCTGCCAAATACCTGAAACGCGCGTATAAAAGCAGGCGTATGTCCTATCATTCTGCTTACCACCAGCAACGATAAACTCGTGGGTAGGATCCCAAACATAAACAGTTAAGTTGTTTGATCCATTCTTAACAAGTTTAGTAATATCATAAGTAAATGGGATATTACCACCTTCATGCGGAAGCCCTGCTTCTACACCATTAACAAACACATGCGCACGCCAATCGACTGCTTCAAAATTAAGAAGAACTCTTTCGCCTTGTTTTACAGACACGTCAAAGTTACGCGAATAAACCATCGTCTCATCAGCCTTAATAAGTCGGCCGACGCCAGAAAGAGGAGCCTCGAAAGCAAAAGGAACCAAGATACGACCTTTTTGAGCCTCAACTGCCAAAGCAGAATTATTCGTGGTAATAGAATAATCCCACATACCATTAAGACACTGCCAAGACTCTCTAACCATCTGTGGTCGAGGATACAATCTCCAGGCATTATCTGCTGTAATCTCTGAACCCCATGTCGTCATCAATGCCGTAACTGCGGCAAATAGTGTAAGCATAATTCCCCCTTATCAATTATATATTTTATATCGCTAAGTATTATATCATATTTTTAGCAACTTTATAAACTTTAAAATAAAACTTGTTCAGTAGATTTAACAAGAAATAAACCTAAACACTTAAATGACTATAAAAAAAATCCCACCGCGAAAATTGCGATGGGATCTTTTTTTTATCAAAGAATAATTAGTCAGCAGAAGCTCTAACCTTACCCTCTTTGATACGCTTCTCAACAACTTCCTGAGCTATGTTCTTTGGAACAGGCTCGTATTGCTTGAAGATCATCGTGAAGGAGCCACGTCCCTGAGTTACAGTACGGATAGCGTTGGAATAACCGAACATTTCGCCGAGCGGAACTGTAGCCTTAATAAGCTTAACTCCAGCACGGTCGTCCATACCCTCAACACGTCCACGACGCTGGTTAATAGAACCATTTGCCGCACCCATGTATTGCTCTGGAACTACAACTTCGACATCCATCATTGGCTCGAGAAGCTGTGGCTTAGCCTTAAGGAAGGCTTGCTTAAAGCATTGCTGAGCACATGTGACGAATGCAAATTCGTTAGAGTCAACTTCGTGATAAGAACCAAAGTAAACTGTTGCCTTGACGTCAACAACAGGAAAACCGCCAAGAGGACCTGATTCAAGAGCCTTCTTAACACCCTTTTCAACTGCAGGGATGTACTCTGTAGGAATAACACCACCCTTAATTTCGTTGACGAATTCGTAACCCTTGCCAGGTTCCTGAGGTTCAAGCTTAAGGCAGACGTGAGCATACTGACCACGACCACCAGACTGCTTAACATGCTTGTACTCGTTCTCTACTGCCATCGTGATAGTTTCGCGATAAGCAACCTGAGGAGCACCTACATCGCAGTCTACATTGAACTCGCGTTTAAGACGGTCAACGATAACTTCGAGGTAAAGTTCGCCCATACCTGCGATAATCGTTTCGCTTGTTTCCTGGTCAAATGTAACAACAAACGTTGGGTCTTCCATCGCAAGAGCGTGAAGAGCGACACCAAGCTTTTCATTATCACCACGAGATTTTGGCTTAACAGCAACAGAGATAACTGGCGCTGGGAAGTCAATAGACTCGAGCGTGATAGGATGCTGAGGATCGCAAAGCGTATCACCTGTACGAGTTTCTGTTAGACCTACGCACGCAACAATGTCACCAGCGTGAGCCTCTTCAAGTGGCTCCTGCTTTGACGCATGCATACGGAAGAGACGAGAAATACGCTGCTCTTTGTCAATCGTTGAGTCAAGCATTTCTGCGCCAAGCTTCATCGTGCCAGAGTAGACACGAACGAAGGTAATCTTGCCGCCAGAACGTGGGTCGTTCATAATCTTGAATGCAAGACCGCAGAATGGCTCATCGTCAGAAACCTCACGCTTCTGAGATGGATCGTCTGCAGAAACTGCCGCGCCTGTGTCAAGAGGCGAAGGAAGGTAATCGCAAACAGCATCAAGAAGAGGCTGAATGCCCTTATCCTTGAACGCAGTACCGCAGAAAACTGGGGTAATTGAACGAGAAAGGCAACCTTTACGAATAGCTTTCTTAACTTCTTCATTGGTGAGCTCTTCACCAGCAAAGAACTTCTCCATCAAAGCATCATCTTGTTCGGCAGCAGACTCAACCATCTTCTGACGATATTCCTGAGCCTTTTCAACGAGCTCCTCCGGGATATCCTTCTCAGAAACAGTCTTACCGAGAGTCTTCATATCGAAGTAGAGAGCTTTCATTTTGACGAGGTCAATAACACCGTCAAAAGACTCTGCTGAACCAATCGGAATAACCATTGCAACAGGGTTAGCACCGAGCTGGCTCTTCATCTGCTCCATAACACCGTAGAAGTTCGCACCGACGCGGTCCATCTTATTGACGAACGCAATCTTAGGTACTTTATACTTCTCGGACTGACGCCAAACCTGCTCAGACTGAGGCTGAACACCACCAACAGCGCAGTAGAGGGCTACTGCACCATCGAGAACGCGAAGCGAACGCTCCACTTCTGCGGTGAAGTCAACGTGTCCGGGAGTATCGATAAGAGAAAGACGGAAGTCACCCCACTGCACGCAAGTGGCTGCAGACTGAATGGTGATGCCGCGCTCCTGTTCCTGAACCATGAAGTCCATCGTCGCAGCACCATCATGTACTTCGCCGATTTTATAGTTCTTGCCGGAATAAAAGAGAATTCGCTCCGACGTCGTCGTCTTGCCGCCGTCAATGTGGGCCATAATGCCGAAGTTTCTAACTCTCTCTAGCGGTATATCGCGCTTAGCCATGTTTATTCTCCTAAATAGAATAGTTGAAGATATTATTTCTTCACAAGCTTGCGCACTGCCTTATGAGAGCAGAACGTGCGCTCAGTATAAAGTTTAGAGCGCCAGCCGTTACCCTTCTTGACAACCTTAACACCCTGAATTGAAGGGCTGCAGAACGGGAAGAGTTTCTCGACTCTTACGCCATAGCTTTCACGGCTAACCGTGAAGTTGCCAGTAATGTTCTTACGACCATTATCAATCGCGAGTACCTTACCTTCGAAATCCTGAATACGATACTTTTCGCCTTCCTTAATCTTAATAGAAACGCGAACAACATCACCTGTGCGGAACTCAGGGATGTTCTTAGCCTCGAGACCAGCGGTCTGCTCGGCATTGATTTTATCTATAAGCTTAATGCCCATTATAAACCTCCTTAGGCCTGTGCAGCCTTGGCCTTAGCCTTGTTGGCGTGGTGGGGCTTGATTGCGGGGTTTTTAGCCCTACGAATGAGAGAAGCGACCGTAGCCGAAGGCTTGGCGCCCTTTGAGAGCCAGTAATCGACTCTTTCGATATCAAGTTTAAAGTTCTCGTCTTTAATCTGAGTGTCATACCACCCGAGAATTTCGAGGAACTTGCCATCGCGAGGCGAACGCTCATCGGCCGCCACAATACGATACACCGCATGGTTTGTGCAACCTGTACGACGCATTCTAATTTTTACCATAGTTTTAGTTTCCTTGACTTGTTGATTGGGGCGTAGTATATCATTTTCTCAGCACTCTTTCAAGAGAAAAAAACATAAACGCAAAATTAATCATCATTCTTAAAAATAGGTCTAACTATGATTCCGCCGCCAACAACTTCGTCACCATTGTAAAAAACTGCACTCTGACCTGGGGCGACAGCAAATACACCCTCAGAAAAAAGCCGACCCTCACCCGTGCTACGAACTTTAACCTTATGCGCGCGACTGGTGTCTCCTATTTCGTCTTTAAGCACAACATCATATGCTATGCACTCTTGCTTTGGGCCTACAATAATAGTATTTCCCTCAATACCTGTCACATAGAATACTTTCCCTCCGCCGCCAATACCTAAACCACGGCGCATGCCTACGGTATATAAAGAAACACCCTTATGCTCGGCAATTTTAGTCCCATCTCTAGTTGTAATGGGACCAGGCATACAAGTTTTATCAATAAGAGACTTTACATCTCCAAAACAAAAATCTTGACTCTCTGAATCTGCCGCTAATTTTTCAAAGCCTTTTAATGAGGCATATTTGCGAACATCCTTTTTATACATCGCTCCAAGAGGAAATATGACTTTAGAAAGGACTTCGCGCGAAACTCTATAAAGAAAATAACTTTGATCTTTTGATGGATCTATGCCTTTAAAAAGCCTAGGCCCCTTTGGACCGTTTTTTACTTGTGCATAATGACCCGTTGCAAACATTTCACAACCCAAACGCTCTTTAGAAATGCGCGGCAAAAGACCTAGCTTAATAAATTCATTACATCTAACACAAGGGTTTGGTGTTCGTCCTGCAGGATATTCTTCTTTTATGTAATTAATAACGTATGCAGCAAACTCTGTAGTTAAATCAAATACCTCTAATGGCAAATGTAATCGATCTGCTGCTTCAATAGCCTTTGACAGAGAAATCTCTTCATTAGGGTGACCTACTTTCATGTAAACACCATGAACATCTGCGCCCTGTTCCTTTAAAAGAAGAGCTGCAGCAGTAGAATCAATACCTCCAGAAATACCTAAAGCAACTTTCATAACATAAGCTTAGCTATTTCTTCTATTACGATTTCTGCTGCATTTTCTTGAGCTACTGCTCGAAGAGGCTTACCATGAATATAAAGTATGAACTGCCCATCTCCGCCACAAAGCGCGATATCACTTCCCTTTGCCTCGCCTGGGCCATTAACAACACAGCCCATTACAGCTACGCGAATAGATTGATATACTTGAGAACTTGGAAACTGTTCTGCTATTGCTGCTTCTACTTTATCTGCAACATCCTTTAGTGGAACTTTCGTTCTGCCACATGTTGGACAACTCGTAACAGAAATACCTTGACTGCGAAGGTTAAGAGCTCGAAGTATTTCTTGACCAACCTGCACCTCTTTCTCTGGAGTATCAGTTAAAGAGACTCTTATGGTATCGCCTATCCCTTCAGCTAACAAAACACCAAGAGCAACCGAGGAGTGCACAGCGCCTCTAAGAAATGTACCTGCTTCTGTTAAACCTATATGTAGCGGACAATCAACTAATTTATCTAATTCTCTATAAGCCTCAATCGTTTCTATCACATTTGAAGCCTTAACACTTAAAACGACATCTCTAAAGCCTTCACTTTCAAGAATTTTTAAATGTGATAGCGCGCTTGATACTAGAGATTCGCCCTTTTCTAAACTACCACCATTTACCCCTATTCGAATAGGAATGCCTCTATCTTGTGCGGCACGGGCAACAAGACGAACATTTTCTTTGTTTCCAATATTTCCAGGATTTAATCTTAACGCATCAGTTCCTGCTTCAATGGCCGCTAGCGCAATACGATAATCGAAATGAATATCTGAAACAATGGGAAGAGACGAGCGTTTTTTTATTTGCTTAAGGGCATCAGTTGCCTTTATATCTGGCATTGCTAGCCGAACGATTTGAGCTCCTACTCTAGCGCATTTTTCAATATGCTCAACTATCGTTTCAACATCATAAGGGTCATCAGAAAGCATAGTCTGCACCGATATAGGTGATAAACCACCGATCGGTACAGACCCTACTTGAACAAGCCTTTTGACGCGGCGCGGCGTCATTTCACTTCTGCATCAGTCTTACCAGGGAGTTTTAAACCTGGCTTTAAGCCTACAGCTGGCTTTGGAGGTAACTTTAAGCCTGGACGCATTGCATTAGGCTTTGGAGGAAGTTTTAACCCAGCCTTTAAGCCGCCGCCAAGTACTGGCTTTTTAAGAGCCGGTTTAATAGGCGAAATTGGAGAAATAGGTGAGATAGCCTTAGGTGGCTCAGCTGCTGCAGGCTTCTCCTCTACAGGGGGAAGCTCAGGAATATCATCAACTACGGGTTCAAGTTTTTCTACTGCCGGTTCAACTGGAGCTGGAGTTTGAGGAACTACAACAGGAGTATCAAACTTTTCAGGAACAACTGGCTCTACTGCAGGAGCTGGCATTTGCTTTACACCAGTAGGTTCACAAAATGAAATTGCTATTTTTAACTCACCAAAACGGACAGTATCACCTTGAGAAAGTTTTTCTGGTTTATCAATTTTTTTGTCGTTCAAAAACGAACCATTTGTAGAATTAAGATCTTGAACAAACCACTCAGAATCCTTAAAGAAAATTTTTGCATGGTGCCTAGATATAGAATTAAGAATTGGTGATATAAGATTATCATCTTCGCGGCCAATTGTTATATCTGTAACTTCACCAAAAAGATAAACTCTATTTTCACCATTAACATCAAATGTAATTTTAAGATTCATAATTCCCCCTTTTGAAGTAGTATATCATAATTTTTGAAATGTTTGTATATAATTCTAATCCAAGCCCGTAATCGGTTAGTCAGTTGAGTGGCTCGGACTCTTGCGACTTTCGCTACGCGAAAGCTCCTCGCTCGGAGCCTTGAGGCACCACTCTAGCGACTGCATTCGGCAGCGACCTTCGGTCGGTGGATATTCTTCGCAGTTCGCTTCGCTCACCCGACCCGACCGTTACGCGGCAGGCGACGGGTTTTTTATGAAATAAAAAAAGCCATATCCCCCGAGCGAAGCGAGTCCGCGAAGCGGATACCCTAGTAGGGGTGCGACGTCCTACTCTCGCACGATGCGCCGCAGAAAGGCACAGCCTTTCGGAGGGAAGATTCGAGCGAAAGCGAGAACCCGAACAAAAGTGAGGGCGCGCAAGCGTCCGCGCGAGTCCTGCACTTAAGGACCGCAAGTGCGAGA